>NZ_DAWCVJ010000022.1:0-35233 GCF_052358865.1 Faecalibacterium sp. | reverse complement strand
AACAGCAACATAACCCGCGCCACTAACGCGCGCACCCACCGCAACATCCTTATAACCCCCTCCCCTCTTGTAAAAAGCCCTCAAAAAGGGTATCATAAAGAAAAAACATAAAGGAGCTTTACTTATGCGTGCTTACGAGCGACTTCTGAAATACGCCAAAGTATATACCACTTCTGACCCCGAATCCGGCACCCACCCCTCTGCCGCGCGGGAATTTGATCTGGCCCACCTGCTGGTGGAGGAGATGAAGTCCATCGGCATCGAGGACGCCTTTGTGGACGAGCACTGCTACGTCTACGGCAGCATCCCCGCCACCAAGGGCTGCGAGAAGAAGCCCGCGCTGGGCCTCATCGCCCACATGGACACCGCCCCCGACGCCTCCGGCGAGAACGTCAAGCCCATCCTCCACGAAAACTACGACGGCGGCGATGTCGTCCTGCCCGGCACCGGCATGGTCATGAAGACCTCCACCTTCCCCTTCCTGAAAGAGCTGAAGGGCGAGACCCTCATCACCACCGACGGCACCACTCTGCTGGGCGCAGACGATAAATCCGGCGTGGCCGAGATCCTCACCGCCGCCGAGACCATCATCCAGAAGAAGCTGCCCCACGGCAAACTCTGCATCGCCTTCACCCCCGACGAGGAGATCGGCGAGGGCGCTTCCCTCTTCGACATCCCGGGCTTCGGCGCAGACTTCGCCTACACCGTCGATGGCGGCGACGTGGGCGGCATCGAGTATGAGAACTTCAACGCCGCCTCTGCCACCGTCACGGTCCACGGTTTCTCCGTCCACCCCGGCAGCGCCAAGGACGCCATGATAAATGCCTCCAACGTGGCGATGGAGTTTCACATGGCTCTGCCCGCCATGGCCCGCCCTGAGACGACCGAGGGCTATCAGGGCTTCTACCATCTGTGCCAGATGTACGGCGACGTCACCGAGGCCAAGCTGGGCTATATCCTCCGCGACCACGACATCGGCAAGCTGCAGTTCAAGAAGGACAACCTTCTCCACATCGCCTGCTACCTCAACTGCAAGTATGGCCCCGGCACGGTGGAAGTCGAGATCAAGGACAGCTACCGCAATATGCTGGAGAAGATCAAGCCCCACTTCCACCTTGTGGAGACCGCCCGCAAGGCCATCACAAAGGCCGGCCTGACCCCGGAGGAGATCCCCGTCCGGGGCGGCACCGACGGCGCTGTTCTGAGCTGGAAGGGCCTGCCCTGCCCCAACCTCGGCACCGGCGGCTTCAACTTCCACGGCGTCTGCGAGTGCACCACCGTCGAGCGGATGGACAAGGCCACCGAGATCCTGCTGAACATCGTAGAGCTGTACTCCAAGTAATAATACAAGATGATACAACAAAGGCCGCCCTTGTCCGGGGCGGCCTTTGTTGTGCGGGATCGAGGCTCTGCCTCCTCTTCCCAAAGATGCATCTCCGGGCCATTTATCCCGCGGTCATATCCCAAGCAGACCATGCAGCCCAAGCCCGGCCACGCCGCACAGGCACATGGTCAGGATGGGGTTCCATTTGAGCTTCCGCAGCGCAAAAAAAGCCGCGGCAAAACTGCCGATGCCGACCCAGTCCAGATGGGCGAGGGTCTTTGCATCGCCGCCAAACGCCACCATCGACAGGATGGAAAGCCCTGCGCCAAAGATAAGTGCCACGATGACCGGCCGCAGGCAGGCCAGAACGCTTTGCAGCAGGGAAATGTCCTTGTACCTGCGGTAGATGTAGGACAGGAGCGATACAAAGAACAGCGCCGGGGTGATGCAGCCCAGCGTTGCGACGATAGCTCCGGACACCTGCGCGATCCGCAGTCCCACAAAGGTCGCCGCGTTGACCGCAATGGGGCCGGGGGTCATCTCCGCGATCGTGACAAGGTCGGTGAACTCCTGCATGGTCAGCCAGCCGTGCTGCTCCACCACCTGACTCTGGATCAGCGGAATGGCGGCGTAGCCGCCGCCCACACTGAACATCCCCACCTGCAAAAAGCTGAGAAAAAGCTGAACGTAGATCATTTTGCACCGCCTTTTTTCCACTGAGCCAGCGCCCGCACCACGCCGAATGCCGCTGCGGCAAGGATGACCAAGACCACATTGACATGAAGCACCGTATTGGCGATAAATGCCGCCGCCATCAGGGCAATATACACCCACGAGCGGGTCTTCAGCACCTTGCTGCCGAGGTCGAACACCACATCCAGAATGACCGCCGCCACACCGGCCTGCATCCCCTTGAGCAGCAGGGCAATATAGTGGTTGGAGGCAAAGGCGTTGTAGAACACCGAGACGACCGAGAGGATGACCATGGGCGGAATGATGGTCCCCAGCACCGCCACGAGCATCCCGACCAGCCCCTCTACCTGCCAGCCCACCAGAATCGCCGCATTGACGGCGATGGCACCCGGCGAGGACTGCGCCAGCGCGGTCATGTCCAGCATTTCCTGCTCATCGATCCAGTGCAGCTCATCCACAAATTTCTTCTTCATAAAGGTCACGATGACAAAGCCGCCGCCGAAGGTAAAGCTGCTGATGTACAATGTGCTTAAAAACAGCTTCCAAAGCCGTGCCGACCGCATACTGTATGTTTTATTTTCATCCATGCAAGTTTTCTGCTCCTTTTTTTCATTTCTGACAACTATTTTGGTTTTATCGGTATTTCAAACAGCTTTTGTCCGTTACTGCTTGCGAAAGCCCGTGTTTTCCGGTATCCTTGTTTCAGGAAATGAAAAACACGGAGGGTATCCCTATGAAACACAATACATTCCTCGTCAAGCCAGCATCCAGTTTGTGCGACCTGCGCTGCCGGTACTGCTTTTATGACGATGTTTCCAGCAGCCGGGCCTGCAAAAACATGGGGCTGCTCTCCCACGAAATGGCAAGAGAGCTGATCGAAAAGGCCTTCGCCGCCACCGAGGACGGCGGCAGCGTCCATTTTCTGTTTCAGGGCGGCGAACCGACCCTTGCCGGGTTGGAGTTTTTTCAGTTCTTTCTGGAAACGGAGCGCTCCTTGAAGCGCAGCCTCTCGGTGTTCCACAGCATCCAGACCAACGGCATCGGCCTGAATGAGGCGTGGGCCTCCTTTTTCAAAGCCAACTCTTTCCTCGTGGGCCTCTCTCTTGACGGCACACAGGAGGTCCACGACCTCTACCGGCTGGACGCTGCCGGACATGGCACATGGGACAGAGCGACTCATACCCTTGGACTTCTGGATGCCTACGGGGTCGAAACGAACCTGCTCTGTGTCGTGACCGGCCAGCTGGCCAGAAAGCCCCAGCGCGCCTTCCAGAGCCTCTGCGCGCTGGGGCGGCACAATCTGCAGTTCATCCCCTGTCTCGACCCACTCGACACCGTCGGCGGACAGGCCTATTCCCTGACGCCGGAGCTTTATGGCCGGTTTCTGTGCGGCGTTTTTGATGTCTGGTATCAGCAGCTGCAGCAGGGCAATTACGTCAGCGTCCGCAATTTTGAGGATTATCTGCGCATCCTGCTGGGAATGCCGCCTACCTCCTGCGCTTCCTCCGGCTCCTGCGGCCATTATCTCACGGTGGAAGGGGACGGAAGCCTTTATCCCTGCGACTTTTATGTTCTGGATGAGTGGAAGCTGGGCGACCTGAGCCGCTGCACCGTCGAAGCTGCACTTGCTTCTCCCACGAGCCAGACCTTTCTGGCGCAGGGCCGCAAACGTCCGGCAGAATGCGCCGCCTGCCCTTACCGGCTGCTCTGCCGGGGCGGCTGCAAGCGTGACTGGGATGCCGCCGGGAGCAACCGCTTCTGCACAGCATACCGGCAGTTCTTCGCCTACGCACTTCCACGCCTGCAGACTGCGGCACATTTTCTGGCACAACAGGGCCGATAAAGAGATTCTCCCGGAGAGCAGGACTGCCTCCGGGAGAATTTTTATTTTGCCTTCTGGATCTTCCGGATGGAATGGCCATCGTAGAGGATGGGCTTCATGACATAGGTATAGTTCCGGTCGTCGCATTCGCCGGTGGAGATCATCTCCATAAGGCGCAGCGCAAGCTGACGCCCCATCTCGAAGCCCTGCTCCACCGAGCAGGTGACATCCTCCTGCCGATAGGTTTCTTCGGAATAATCGAAACAGACCAGCGAATAATCTTCGGGCACGGTCTTCCCCATCTTCTGCAAAGTCTTGATGACCAGTCGATAGATGATGTAGTTGCAGCAGACGATCGCGGTGCATTTGGGGATGCTCTTCAGGAACCGTTCGATGGCGCGGACATAGCTTTCGTTGTGGGCCTCGTCCGAAATACACCACTTGATATAGTCATCGTTCAGCTCCAGCCCGCGGCTTCGCATCGCTTCCGCCATCCCCTGAAACTTCTCCACGCTCTGGTAGTTGTCGTACACGAAGATGCCGGCGATGTGGCTGTGCCCGGCATCCATCAGACGCCCGATCAGCTGATGGGCGCATTCTATATCGTTGATGGTCACCCGGGGGCAGCGCAGATTCCGATAGAAGTTGTTGTAGAAGATCACCGGGATCCTGCGCCGGTAGAGTTCCTTGTAGCAGTCGAGATTTGGGCTGAGGATGCTCGACTTCACGCCGTCCACGATAAAGCCGTGGAAGTTCTGGTGCACCACCGTTTCCAGACAGCGGCGCTCGTTGCAGAACTTGTTGTCGGTCAGGAAGACGTGAAGGTCTACCTGCTCCTGTGTCAGGACGCTGCGCACCCCTTCGATGAGGCCCGAGTTGGCGCTGGTATCCTGTCCCTGCAAAATAAGGCCGATCTTATAGAGCGCATCGTCGGTGTTCAGATCCCGCGTCATCACCTTTTCCCGGTGGAAATAGGTCCCGCTGCCCTTGAGCTTGTAGACGAGGCCCTCTCTCACCAGACGGTCGATGGCCACCCGGATCGTTTCCCGGCTGACGCCAAGCTTCCGGCAGAGGGCATTTTCCGAGGGAAGGCGCTGGTTTCCGGAGAACTTGTTCTCGTCGATATAGGCCAGAAGCCAGCGGTAGACCTGATCGGATTTTTTCTCAACAGCCGAGAGCATGGGCAGGCGCTCCTTTTCAGTCGGTGATGGTGGGACGGGTGCCCTCTGCGCGTTCGATCCAGTTCAGCAGGCGCTCCCGAAGCTCTGCCTTGACCCCAGCGTATGCGGGGTCTGCCACCACGTTGTTCAGCTGCCACGGGTCCTTCTTCATGTCGTAGAGAAAATCATCCGCATAGACATCCGATGCCGCAGCCTCGCCGCCGTTGACGCCGGGGGCATAGACAGAGTACATATAGTCCGCCGTGCGGATGCAGCGTCCGCAGCGGCTCTCCGAGATCTGTGCAAAGACCTCGTTTGCTCTATTATCGTTCTTCTTTTCCACCACGTCAAGCAGATTTTCGCCGATCATCCTGTCGCCGACGTCCACGCCTGCCAGAGCCAGCAGGGTCTTGGGGATGCTCTCGGTGCTGACCAGCTCGGTCACTTCCCGGCCTCCCTTGAACGGTCCGCCGCAGATGACCAGCGGCACGTGCAGGCAGCCGTCGTGGCAGGAGCGCTTGTAGTCGTCGTAGCCGTTCAGGTGCGCGTCGCGGTTACGGGTCTTGAAGTGGGAGCCGTGGTCAGAGGCGTAGAGGATGACGGTGTTGTCATACAGACCCTTTTCCTTCAGCTTTGCCACCAGCCTGCCGAGGTTCTCGTCGAGGCTGGCGCACTGGCCCAGATAGTCCGGGTACTCCTCCGCTGCGTTGCCGCCCAGAGCCTTCAGATCCTCTGGCAGAACAAAATCGGCAAACCGCTGCTTGGAGCCGTCGGGGCCTTCGTAGTGGTTATGGTCGTTCTGATGGTGCGGCTCGATCTGCGACACCGTCATAAAGAAGGGCTTTTCGCCGGTGTACTGGTCGAGGTAGTCCAGCGCAAACTGGTTGATGCAGTCGGCGCGGTAGCCCTTGAAGTCGATGCGGTTATTGTTTTCATCGAACACATAGCCGTCGTAGCCGTGGGAGGTAAATTCCAGCACGTCCGCAGCGCGCCAGTAGCCGGTATAGCCGCCGCGCAGCTCCAGCGGGACCGCCGTGATGGTGTGGTCGATGGTCGGCTTTTTCTCCAGCTCGCCGTCCGAGGCCAGATGCCACTTGCCGATGTAGGCCGTCTCATACCCGGCATCCTTTTCCATGTACTCGCCCAGTGTCTTGATCTGGGAGGGCAGCATCAGGTTGTTGCGGAAGCAGCCGGTCTCGGTGGGGTATTTGCCGGTCTGGAACAGGGCGCGGCAGGGTCCGCACACCGGCTGGGGCGAAAAGGCATTGTCAAACTTCACGCCCTCCGCTGCCAGCTCGTCCAGATTGGGCGTGATGTTCAGCGGCTGACCGAAGCAGCCGCAGGTGTCCCAGCGCTGCTGGTCACTGAAATAAAAAATGATGTTATATGCCACGGTTTTTTCCCTTTCTTTACTGTTTCACTTTTGCTTCCTTCATCTTGCCGCGCAGGATGCCGAGGATGACCACCACGATCAGCGCAATGAAGATCCAGCAGTACACGCTGCCAAAGAAGATGCTGGGGCTTCCGTCCGAGATGAGCAGGGCGCGGCGGAAATTGGTCTCCGTCATGTTGCCCAGCACCATGCCCAGCAGCACAGGGACAGCGGGCAGCTCCAGCTTGCGCATGAACCACGCCATCACGCCGAACACCAGCGCAACGCTCAGGTCGAAATAGCTGCTGTTCACCGAGTAAGCACCGGCAAAGCAGAAGATGACGATGATGGGGGTCAGGATCTGCTGGGGGATGGAGACGACCTTTGCAAACAGGCTGGTCAGGTACTTGCCCTGCAGGAACATGAAGATGTTCACAAGGATGAGGCCCAGCATGATGGCATACATGATGGGGCCGTCCGTGGTAAAGAGCGAGAGGCCGGGGTTCAGGCCGTTGATCATCAGAGCGGACAGCATAATGGCCACGCAGCCGTCGCCGGGGATGCCCAGCGTCAGCAGGGGGATGAGGGTCGCGCCGCAGACGGCGTTGTTGGCCGACTCAGCCGCCGCAACGCCCTCCACAGAGCCGTGGCCGAACTCTTCCGGGTGCTTGGACATATTCTTTGCAGTGTTGTAGGAAAACCACGAGGCCTCCGAAGCACCGGTGCCGGGCACGATGCCCACGCAGGAGCCGATGAGAGAGCCGATGAGCACCGGGCGGAGCATCCGCTTGTACTCATCCTTTGTGATCTTGCCGTCGTCGTTGCCGATTTTTCCGGCGTGGAGGTTCAGCTCGCTCCGCTTCAGCTCCGCCTTGCCGATGATCTCCACCAGTGCGAACAGGCCGATGAGGGTGACGGCAAGGTCGAGGCCCAGATACAAACGAGGGATACCAAAGGTGAAGCGGTCATAGCTGGTCATGGGGTCTGCGCCCACACAGGAGATGAGAAGGCCGAGGCAGGCGGCGATGATGCCCTTGACGAGGCTCTTGCCCGAGACGCCTGCGATGATGGTCATGCCGAACAGACAGACCATGAAGTACTCTGCCGTGCCCAGCTGTGCCGAAATTTTAGCCACCTGTGGGCCGAGGAAGAGCAGGACCAGCGCCGAGAAGATGCCGCCGAAGGTGGAGGCGTAGAGCGCGATCTTCAGCGCCGCTTTCGTGCGGCCCATCTTGGACAGCGGGTAGCCGTCCAGCATGGTAGCCGCTGCGTGGGGCGTGCCCGGCGTGTTGATGAGGATGGCCGACACCGAGCCGCCGTATCCGCCCGCACAGTAGATGCCCAGAAGGAACATCATGCCGGGGATGGCCTTCATGGTGTAGGTGACGGGCAGGAACAGGATGATGCAGAGGATGACGCTCAGGCCCGGGATGGCCGCAAACACGCAGCCGATAAAGACGCCGAGGTTGATCCAGATGATATTTTCGAGGGTGAAGAGCAGCCCGGAGGCCGGGCCGATAAAATCAAACAAACCCATATTCTGCCTCCTCAGAAACTAACATTCAGAACGAAGTGGAACACGACCCAGATCAGTACGGCCATCGAGACGGTGATGGCGTAGTAGAGGGGCTTCTTGCAGCGGAAAAACAGCAGGAAGGCCAGTGCGCAGAACACGGCACCCACCACGAACAGATCCGTGATCTCCGCCAGCAGATAGGTGACCACCAGAATGAGGACGATGACCAGCGCTTTTGCTTCCACCAGGAGATTCAGCGTTTTCGTTTTGACCGGGCGGTGCATCACCATGTTGTATGCCTCCCGGCCCACCAGAAGGGCGCTCATGGCCAGCATGAGCCAGACCAGCATCGTCGGGAAGGCGCGGCCGTTCACAACGTCCTTTTCCGAGATCTGCACCTGCTGGGGCATGATGAGCAGCAGTACAATGCCGATGACCAGAAACAGAATGCCGCAGATCAGGTCAACGGGGTACTCGATGTTCTTCTCCTCGAGCTTCGCACCCCATCCGTCCAGCCTTGTTTCGATGCGTTCTATCAGATTTTTCACCTGTTTCCACTCCTTTTTTGAAACACAAAAGCAGGGGGTCGGGGCTTTCCCCTCCCCCCTGCTTCAGCTTTTTTCGCTATAGAGGGCCTGTTATCAGCCCGCCACGATGTCCTTATACTGCTCGACGATGCTCTTGACGTTCTCGATATGAGCCTTCACATCGTCCTCGGTCATGGTGTCAACTTCCAGCAGCATAGTGTCGTTCAGCCACTCGACCATCTCCTGATCGGCGAGGATCTTGTCGTACAACTCCTTCAGCTCGGCCACCTTTGCCGCGTCGGTGCCCTTGCGAGCCATAACGAAGCAGCGGTTGCGGAAGTAGGGATAGCCCTTGGCACCGACGCCCTCGACCCCTGCGAAGGGGCCGTTTTCGATGGCCTTGTCGTCGAATGCGCAGACCACGTCAACACCGCCCTGCTGGTAGGTCTCGAGGATCTGGGACTGATGCGAGACTGCAAAGTTCGTCTCGCCCTTTGCCACAGCCTGTGCAGCCTCTGCGGCGGACTGGTACGGGGTCAGCTTCAGCTGATCGCCGGCACCCATCGAGCCAAACAGCGCCGCTGCAAGGAAGGCCTCCGAGCCGGTCGCGCCGTTGACGGCCACAGACACGGGGTTGCCTGCCTTGACGTAGGCTTCCAGATCGTCCAGACTCTTCAGGTTCAGGGAAGAATCGGCAGACAGGACGAAGACGGAAGAATACAGGTTCTCCACAAACTCGAAATCGTCGTAGCCGAACTGCAGCTTGGCCGGGTCCAGCGTCTCGGTGATGGCGAACAGTCCCTCACCGGCAAAGACCAGCTCCTTGTCGTTTGCCTTGGTGCTGGCCACCCAAGTATTGACGGTGGCGGCGTCGCCCTTGACAGCCTCTGCCACCAGCGTGATCTTTTTCTCCGAGTAGTCCGGGGACTTGGCGGCTGCCTTCTGGCTGACCATCGCTGCCACACCAGACGGTGCCCACGGGCAGGTGACTTTCCAGCTCTCCTGCTTGCTTCCGCAGCCAGTGAGCATCGACAAAGCGAGGACACCGGCGGTGGCCAACGCCGCAATACGCGTTTTCATCATTTTACTCTCCTTTTTGTTTGCCTTTTTTCGTGTAGTGGCTCGCACCTGACGGTGCTTTTGTTGACCCTAGGATAACATTCCGGAGGATTTCAAGTCAACAGATTTTTTGATTTCATCGATAAAGTTGTCCGGTCTTAGAGCCAAATACCTACTTCTGTATTTTGTCGCGGAAAACTTATTGTGCATATTGCACATGGACTTCAATCTTCTTTGTGCAGCTTTCATTCTCTCAGGATGCGGGGGCATCGTGTGCTGTGTTCAAGTCCGGAAAGACGCCCGACGAACATCTTTTTGCCGGAAAGCAAAAAAAGACCTTGTAAACTTTGAAGTTTACAAGGTCTTTTCAGAAGATGGTGCGGATAAGAGGACTTGAACCTCCACCGAGTTGCCCCGATTAGAACCTGAATCTAACGCGTCTGCCAATTCCGCCATATCCGCATATTTTGTTTTTGTTCGTGGCCGTTCGGCTCGGAACGATAGTTATTATACCACAGAAAGCCGCAAAGTCAAGCATTTTTTCAAAAAAGTTTTTGCAATCTTTCCTGTATATTTTATCTCACGTCCCTGCGCACAAAAAGCAGGCATCCGCCCCGGTGATGCCTGCTTCCGGGGTGGATGCCTGCCCGCTCACGCCGTTTTCTTTTGCAGTTTTTTCCGAATTTTCTCACACGCCCCAGAACAGCCAGAGGCTCCCTGCCCCCACGAGGACGGCCGCCAGCGTGAAGGGCACGCCGATGCGCAGAAAGTCGCTGGTGCGGACGCGCTCGCCGTTTTTGCGGAGGATGCCGATGGCCGCAATGTTGGCCGACGCGCCGATGGGGGTCAGGTTGCCGCCCAGTGTCGCGCCGGTGAGCAGACCGAAATAGAACAGCTCCGGCTCGATGCCTGCTCCGCCGTTCATGAGAGCGGCGACCCCCTGCACCACCGGCAGCATGGCCGCCACATAGGGGATGTTGTCGATGAAAGCCGACAGCCCCACCGACGCCGCCACCAGCAGGAGATAGAGCCGCAGCGGCTCGTCTCCGGCGGCGGAGTGGAACAGCCGGGCCGCCGTGTCGATGACGCCCGCCTTGCTCACTCCTTCCAGCAGGATGAAGAGGCTGAACAAGAGCAGCAGGGTGTCGTAGTCCAGTGCCCGGGCCGTCTCGCCCAGCGGAGTCAGCGAGCGGCTGCGCCAGCAGGCCCGGGCCACCCCGAAGAGGCAGAGCCCCATACAGACAAGGCCGCTGCGGAGGGTGTAGAGCAGATGCAGCACGCCGCCGGACGGCTCGGGCAGGAAGGACGCCGCGATGAGCAGCCCCACCGTCAGCAGGAGCAGAGCCGTGGGCACATCGTCCTCCACCTTTGTTTCCACCTCCACATGGACGGGCTGGCGCTGGTCGCGGAAGAGCCAGAACAGCACCCCCAGCGAGGCCAGCGCCCCCAGTTCCACGCTCCAGAAGATGCCGGGCCGGCCCTCCATCCAGAAGAAGTCGAAGAAGTTCATCCCCGCAAAGCCGCCCAGCAGGATGCTCGTGGTGTCCCCCACCAGCGTGGCTGCGCCCTGCAAATTGGAGGACACCGCGATGGCGATGAGAACCGGCACCGGCGAGATGCGCAGCCGCCGGGCGATGGCAAGCCCCACCGGGGCCACCATCAGGACAGTGGCCACATTGTCCACGAACGCGCTGATGAACCCCGCCAGCAGGGCCAGCACCGACACAGCCCACCGGACATCCGGCACATGGGCGATCAGCTCCTCGGCCAGCCGGGCGGGCATTTTGCTCTGGATAAAAAGAAAGACCGTGCCCATCATCCCTGCCATCATCAGCAGAACATTGAAGTCCACGGCCCGGGCGGCGTCCGCCAGCGTGAAATCGTACACGCCCAGCTTCCCCAGCAGCAGGAACGTCCCCGCGCCGCCCAGCGCGACCCAAGGACGGTACTGCTGCACCGCCAGCATCAAAATATAAAACAGGACGAACAGGATCAGCGCCTGTGTCATTTCGTCTCCTCCGCAGGCTCCAGCGGCTTGGCGTCTTCCTCGATCATCCGATAGCCCACGCCCAGCTCGTTGAGGATGTAGGTATTGCTGCCCGGGCGGCTGCCCAGCTTTTTGCGGATATTGGCCATATTCACCTGCAGCTTCTTGGTGCTGCTGGCGTCCGTGTCGCCCCAGATGGCCCGGACGATGGCCGCATAGGTCATCACACGCCCGGCGTGTTCGGACAGGAAGGCCACGATGTTGTATTCCGTCTGGGTCAGGCGCACCTCCTGCCCGTCCACGAACACCTTGCGGCGCTCGTAGTTGATGGTGAGGCCCTGTGCGCTGAACACCCCGCCGGGCAGGCTGCCGCCGCCATAGCGGTTCACCCGCAGCGCAGCCCGCACCCGGGCCAGCAGCTCACCGGTGCCGAAGGGCTTGGTGATGTAGTCGTTGGCGCCGAGGTCAAGGGCCTCGATCTTATCCCGCTCGGTGGTGCGGGCCGACAGCACGATGATGGGGGTCAGATACTTCTGACGGATGGAGCGGATGGCATCCAGACCATCCCGGTCGGGCAGGCCAAGGTCAAGGATGACGAGGTCGGGGTTGTAGGAGACGAACATGGTCATGCCCATCATGCAGGTCTGGGCCACCAGCGCCTGATAGCCGTTGGTCTCCAGCAGGGTCTGGATGAAGCTGCAGATGTTCGCCTCATCCTCGATGATAAGTACCTTGAATTTATTATTGCTCATCCTCTGTTTCCTCCGTATCCACTTCTTCCGTTTCCAGCCAGAACCGGATGGTCGTGCCCTCACCGGGCGTGCTCTCGGCTTTGATCTCGCCGCCATGGGCCTTGATGATGGCCGCACACACCGACAGCCCGATGCCCATGCCGTGCTTGCCACTCGACGAGGTATCCTGCGCCAGCGTCGTACCGCTGAAAAGCCTCTTCAGCTGTTCTTTCGGGATGCCGCAGCCGTTGTCGATGACCTCGAACACCGCCCGCCGCCCCAGCGTGAACACCTGCAGCGTCAGGTGGGTCATCCCCTCTGCGTGGAGCACGGCATTTTCCAGCAGATTGGTCAGCACCTGCTGGATGAGCATGGAATCCATCGGGATGACGATGAAGTCATCCGGCAGCTTCACCTCCACCGGCACGCCAGGGTGGAGCTTCTGGAACCGCACCAATACGGTATCCACCAGCTCTTCCAGCACCGTGGGGGTCTTCTGGATGGCGACGCCGTCGGCGTCGATGCGGGTGACGGAGAGCAGATTCTCCACCATCCGGTTGAGCCACTGGGCGTCGGCGCAGGCCTCGGAGAGGAGCTTGACCTTCTGCTCCCGGCCCAGCGAATCGTAGTTGTCGATGACGGTCGAACAGGCCCCGTAGATGGACGTCAGCGGGGTGCGCAGGTCGTGGGAGACTGCCCGCAGGAGGTTGGCCCGCATCTTTTCGGTCTCGCTCTCCATCCGCAGCTGCTCCTGCTTTTTGATGCGGGTGGTAAGGGTGCTGGTCATGAAGGACACCACCAGCATCACCACGCCCGAAAAGATGTTCTCCGGGATGGTGAAGTTGAAGGCAAAATAGGGCGTGCGAAACGCAAAGTTGACCGCCAGCACGCTGATGATGGAGGCTGCAACGCCCCACCAGTAGCCGTCGGTGTACATCGAGACGAAGAACACCGCCAGCAGGAACACCATCGAGGCCACGCCGTCGATGCGTCCGCTGATGAACTGGATGAGCGTCATGCAGGCGAATGCACCGATGAGCGCCGCCAGAAACACCCAAATATCCCGTTTGCGGAGCGTCTGCTTCATCGTTGTCCCCTCCCGATCTATATTCGGTCTTACCATAAAATTATACCACAAATATATTAAAGATACAGCAAAGGGTGGCTGTTTTCTGCCCCCAGAATTGACAAACTCCGGGCCGGGGCACATAATAAAGTCATCCGCTGCAGAAAAGGAGTAGAACGTATATGCTGTATTTTGAAAATGATTACTGCGAGGGCGCGCATCCGGCCATCCTCCAGAAGCTGACCGAGACCAACTTCGAAAAGGTGTCCGGCTATGGCACCGACCCCTACTGTGCCAGCGCAAAGGAGAAGATCCGCGCCGCCTGCGCCTGCCCCGAGGCAGATGTGTCCTTCATCTCGGGCGGCACCCAGACCAACGCCATCGTCATTGCCTCCCTGCTCCACCGCTGGGAGGGCGTGCTCGCCGCCGCCACCGGCCATGTGGCCGGGCATGAGGCCGGTGCCATTGAGTTCACCGGCCACAAGGTCATCGGCCTGCCCCAGAAGAACGGCAAGCTGAACGCCGCCGATGTAGAGGACTTCTGCAAGACCTTCTACGCCGACGCGAACCACGACCACATGGTCTTCCCCGGCATGGTCTACATCTCCCATCCCTCCGAGTACGGCACGCTGTACACGAAGGCCGAGCTGGAAGCCCTGTCCGCCGTCTGCCATGCCTACCATATGCCCCTCTTCGTGGACGGTGCACGTCTGGGCTACGCACTGGCCAGCGAGGGCACCGACGTGACCCTGGCCGACCTCGCCAAGCTGACCGATGTGTTCTACATCGGCGGCACCAAGGTGGGCGCACTCTGCGGCGAGGCCGTGGTCTTCCCCCACGGCGCACCGGCCCACTTCATGACGATGGTAAAGCAGCAGGGCGCTCTGCTGGCCAAGGGCCGCCTCATGGGCATCCAGTTCGACGTCCTCTTTACCGACGACCTCTATACCCGCATCAGCCGCAACGCCATCGAGACGGCCAACGCCCTCAAGAAGGGCCTCGCCGCAAAGGGCTACCGCTTCTTCATGGACTCCCCCACCAACCAGATCTTCGTCGTGCTGGAAAACGCACAGCTGGCCGCGCTGGAGGGCAAGGCCAAGTTCGGCTTCTGGGAGAAGTTCGACGACCGCCACACCGTCGTCCGCATCGCCACCAGCTGGGCCACCCGGATGGAGGAAGTGATGCAGCTGATCGCTCTGCTGTAAATTCCATGCCCGGGTTTTTCTTTGGCGTTTCGCCGAAGTTTCTGCATTCTCTTTGTGCGGGATGCTGATTGAATTTTTCGGCCGGGTATGGTATGGTTTAAAAAGAACAACGCAGAATGCGAGAAAGGGGCAAGCATACACCAGACCGTGTATCCTTGCCCTTTTTGAGTTTACGATCTTCTGCGCTATTATTTTTCCGGATGACAGGAAGGAAGGATTTTCACAATGGGCTTTTTTGATAAACTGTTTGGCGGCAAGCACGATGCCGCCCCGAAATTTGCAGGCGAAAAGATGACCGTCATGGCTCCCATTGACGGCAAGGTGATCCCGCTGGAGCAGATCCCCGATGAGACGTTCGCCACCGCCATTCTGGGGCCCGGCTGCGGCATTGAGCCCACCGGCGACACCGTGTACGCCCCATTTGACGGCACCATCACGCAGGTGGCTTCCACCCTGCACGCCGTCGGCATCACCAGCGACGACGGCATCGAGCTGCTGATCCATGTCGGCATGGACACCGTCGAGATGCAGGGCAAGGGCTTCACCGCTCTGGTCAAGGAAGAGCAGAAGGTCAAGGCCGGCACCGCTCTGCTGAAGGTCGATCTGGACGCCATCCGCGCTGCCAACCACCCCACCACCACCGCCATCATCGTGACCAATGGCGATGACCTGCCAAAGCTCCATATCATCGCGGACGGCATCGTCTCCACCGGCACGCCGCTGTTCAAATTCGAGTAAGATACAAAAAAGACATCTGCCGCCGGCGGATGTCTTTTTCGTTATGCTCATGCTTTTTCGGGCTTATACTGCAGGACCCGCTCGGAGACGAGACCGTTGAAGAACTGGATGAAGGGTCCGAGGCAGAACGCGCAGATGAGGGTGCCCAGACCCACAAGACCGCCCAGGAGCCAGCAGAGCAGGGCGCAGAAGGCGTCGGTGAAGACGCGGCAGCCGAAGTACTGGAAGTGCGTGTAGTCCCGCAGACCCAGCGAGAGGTAATCGTAGGGCGCGATGCCGAGGTCAGCCGTCTGGTAGAGAGACGCGCCCAGCGCCGTCACAAGGACGGCCAGCACTACCCACACCAGCTGTTCCGGCAGGGACGCTGCCGGGCCGAAGGCCGCGGCAATGGGGTCGTAGAAGAAGGTTATGATGAACCCCATACCGATGCCGTTGACGAAGGTGCCAAGGCCGATGTACTTGCGCCCGAACCAGAATTCCAGCGCAAAGAAGAGGATGTTGGTGGCGACGTTCTGCACGCCCAGCGAGATGCCCAGCAGCTCGGCGAGGCGCATATTCAGCGCGCTGATGGAGTCGTTGCCGAGATGGGACTGCTTGAAGAGGGCGATGCCCAGACCAATAATGACAATGCCCACCACCATGCCCACGATGCGGCGGGTGGTCGGCTTTTGGGTGGTCGAAATGCTCATGAAACGGCCTCCTGATTTATTTTTCTCTATTATAACGCTGCAGGAGGGTCGGCGCAATCAATATTGCACAATTATCTGCTTCATTGTGGAAAACTCACCGCCTCAACTCCTCTTCCAGCCGGGCCTTGTCCAGCCCCTCGCCGATGACGATGAGCACCTGCTGTCCCTGCGGGATGGGTGCAGCCGTCAGACCGGCTGCGGTGGCGTTCAGCTCATACCACTGGCCGCCGTCCTCCACGAAGCCCTTCACCCGGAGGACCCTGCCGCAGGCGGCATCGCCGAAGAGGGACGGGATATTCCGTTCCAGACGGGCACGGGACAGGCCCAGTTCGAGGAAATAGGCCGAGGCAAAGGCGCCGTGCTCCTCAAAATGGAGCTTTTCGCAGCTGGCCTGCCGGTAGCCGCACCCTGCGATGCGGGCCATGTCGTCAGTCGTCAAATCGGCCCAGTCCTTTGCAAGGATTTCCTCCGGGCCGAACTTCCGGGAGCACTTGCAGGCCTCCAGCGCACGAGCCAGATGGGCCTTTGCTCCCTCCTTCTGCCCGTCCGCGGCCAGCTGGCAGCGGCTCAGCAGGACCTTGCCCGCCCATGCGCTCTCGGAGGCGAGGATATATTCTGCCTGCGGGGAAAGTTCTTCCGGCAGAAGGGCATCCACGATGGCGATGACATTCCCCAGCTGATACCAGCGATCCAGCGGCTCGTCCCGCAGCACGTCGAAGAACTCGTCCACGTCGAAGATGCCGCTGGGTTCCACGATGACCCGTTCAAAGCCCCGCATGGCCATCGAGATGAGCTTCGTCCGCATCCGGCGCTGATGGGTGTCGCAGTCGCAGCCGCCGCTGATGGTCTCGACCTCGACCCCCACTGCCTCCAGATCCTGAAGCAGCATGGCGTCCACATTCACCGCGCCGAAGTCGTTTTCCAGCACGCAGACCCGGACGCCCTGCCCGGCCCACCACGCTGCATATCTGCGCAGGAAGGTGGTCTTTCCTGCCCCGAGAAATCCCGTGATCAAATCTACCTGTACCATATTCCGCCCCTCCGTCGGTTTCTTTTTCCGCTGTCAGTATAAGCGAACGAGGCCGGATTGTCAAACAGAGGAAAAGGCCCTTTCCCGCCGTGGAAAAGGGCCTTTTTTGCCGCAATGCTCCGATGTTACAGAAATTCGACGCTGCCGTCCTCGATGTGATACATCGCACCGACGACCCGCAGGCCTGTTTCCTCCTCGATGTTATGGATGCACAGGCTCTTTTCGATCTCCTGCACACTGTGCCGGACGTTGAGGCAGCTGGCCTTGTAGGGGTCGGTCTCCTCTCCGATGGCCTTCTTGATCTCGTCCGTGATGTAGCGGATATAGCCGGACGACTCGTGGCGGATGGCCGCATCCACCGCGCCGCAGTGGGTATGGCCCAGCACCACCACCAGCCGACAGCCCAGATGACCTGCCGCGTACTCGATGCTGCCCAGCTGGTGGTCGTCGATGACATTGCCCGCCAGCCGGATCACGAACAGTTCCCCGATGCCTGCCGAGAAGATGTTCTCCGGAATGACCCGGGAGTCCGAACAGGTGACGATGATGGCGTAGGGCGACTGGCCCTTGGCCCATGTGGACATCCGGATGCGGCGGGAAATATCGCCGCTCCCGTTTTCCGCGTTCAGGTATTTCAGGTTGCCCGCTGCCAGCTTGTAGATGGCATCGGCCGCGGTGCAGACAAAGTTCTCACGCATTGCAGCAGCCTCCTTGGGAAAAAGTGGTAAAAGTTTTTTGCAAAAATGCCCGGCCGTCCAACGAAGGGCAGCCGGGCGGAAATTCAGTTGATCAGAAGTGGATGACGCCGAGGATCAGACCAGCGACGAGGCAGATGATGGAAACGCCCCACTGCCAGCCGAAGCAGTACTTGATGTGGTCCTTGATCTCGACACCGGCCAGACCGATGCCCAGATAGGTAGCGGGAGCCACCGGGCTGATGAAGGTAGCGCAGTTGCGGCAGACGACCATTGCGATGGCGATGTGCGCCGGGTTGACGCCGAACTGGTTGCCGACGCTGACCAGAACGGGCAGCAGGCCGTAGAAGTAGGAGTCGGTATCGAACAGCAGAGCCAGAGGCACGCTCAGGATGCCGATGATGATGGGCAGGAAACGGCCCAGAGAGGTCGGGATGAAGCTTGCCATGACGACTGCCATCTTCTCCATGATGCCGCTCTTGCTCAGGACACCGAGGAAGACACCGGCGCACAGGATGGTGGAAGCCATGCTCAGGCCAGCGGAGGCGTGGCTCTTGATGATGGAGTTGTGCAGCTTCTTGCCGCGGTAGTTGACCAGAATGCCCAGAGCACAGCCGACCATAAAGACGTAATAAGAGGGGAAGATGTCCAGAACCAGCACGATGATGACGGCCAGAGTCAGGATGACGTTGAAGATGAAGTTCTGGGGACGAGCCAGAGTCTCGTCCTTCTTGCCGTCGTCGGAGTCGTCGTACTTGCCAGCGTCCTCAGCAGCGATGGCATCGCCGAGCTTTGCGATGCGCTTCTTCTCCTGCAGGCCCCAGAAGATGGCAGTGCCGATGGCCAGCACGAAGCCGACGATCTGCATGGGCATGAGCTGGAACCACAGGTCATTCGGCTCCATCTCGATGACGCTTGCGGCGCGCATGGTGGGGCCGCCCCAGGGCATCAGGTTCATGACGCCCATTGCGGTGACGCAGATGAGCAGCAGGGTCTCACGGCGCATGTGCAGGCGCTTGTAGACGGGCAGCATGGCGGGGATGGTGATGAGGAAGGTGGAAGCGCCGCCGCCGTCCAGATGGCCGATGATGGCGATGAGGCAGGTCATCAGGGCAACGCCGACGACGTTGTTGCCGACCTTCTTCATCAGAGCACCGATGATCTTGTCGAACATGCCCGCATCGGTCATGACGCCGAAGAACAGGACGGAGAAGATGAACAGGACGGCAGTGCCGTGGACGCCCTTGACGCCCTCCTTGATAAAGCCGGCCATCTCATCCAGCGTGAAAGCACCGGTCGCCACCAGAATGGCTGCGGTGATGGTCGAGACACTGACGAATGCCAGTGCAGGGACCGTGACATTGCGCAGCAGCAGGACGATGACCGCAATCACCGTTGCAAAGCCGAGCAGAGCGAGGATCGTATCACTCATGGGTTTGTACTTCCTTTCCTTTTTTCGTATACTGGGGATGCATTCTGTTTTGTCATCCAGAATCATTCCCGTTCGTTATGGTTTCAGTATACCGGCCCAAACTTAAACGCCAAAGCGCCTTGCGTTACGGTTTGTTAAGGAATCTCTTAATATCCTGTAAGATTCCGTATGGAAGGTTGGATACAATAAAGCCGGAGCTGCGCAAAAAACAACAAGCCCCGGGGTGTTTCCACTCCGGGGCCTGTTGTCATCTTTATTTATGGGGCCTATGCCGCCTTGCGGCGGTCCTCACATGAGGGAGGTATAATCGGCGCCAGTCTTTTCGACTATATCGGTGACGATGACGACCAGGATGTACTTGCCGTCGCTAGTCTTGGCAGAGCCCAGCTTGCTGGGCTCAACATACTTCCGGTTGCTGGAAGGGACAACATTATTAGCAGGGACCAGACTGTCCCTCACAAGGGCAGCCTGCAGGCTTGCGTCCTTCTTGGCATTCTCGATATTGACCAGAGCAACCTGGACCTTCTTGGTAGCGTTTGCCGTCTCGGCAGGAGTGCCGGTAGCCATCATTCCCAGAGCCTTCCTGACTACACTGTTGGGGTCGTTGATGATGTTGTTTGTCTTGATGATCTTGCCATCACCAACCTCAACAGCATTGTCCAGAGTGATCTTGTCAGCCCCGGTGTTGGTCTCAGAATTGATGAGAGTCTCGATAGCCTTCAGGGTCTCCTTAGCAGTCTTATCCACGCCATCATCCTGCTCGACCTTGACGCCTATCTTGGTCAGAGAGTCAGCGATGTCCTTACTCTTGACGCTATCGCCGCAGCCAGTCAGAACGGACAGTGCCAGAACGCCGGCGAGGGCGACAGCCAGAAACTTCTTTGCCATTTTCATGATTTTTGCCTCCATAATTATGAATGATCTTGCAGGCAGGCTGTCCAGTTCCGGTCGTCGGCCTGTTGGCTTTATTATACCCCCCTCCTCATTAGATTTGTCAATGCATTCCCTGCATTTTATCATATTGCCGAATTATGAAGGACGTCTCTGTGCATATTCCACAAATTCACAGAAAACAGCCGCTGCTTACTCTTTCCGGCTGCTCCGTATCTGGGCCAGCAGCGTAGACGCCGACACCGGTTTTACCACATAGCCGTCGATGACGCCGTGGCTGCGGGCGTCCACGATCTCCCTTGTGGGGGCATTGGTCATCACGATGCGGGTCATGCCGGGGTAGCGGCCCCGGATGGCCATGCAGAAGTCCACGCCGTTGCTGCCGGCAAGGCTCTCGTCGATGGCGAGGACGTCGAAGGGCTGCTGCTCCAGCAGCTGGCGCAGCTCGCCCCGGCGGGAACAGGTGGACACACTCAGGCCCAAAGCGCTGAGGTCTTTTTCCAGCAGGTCGAGGACCTTGTTGTTGTCGTCCGCCGCAAGAATGCGCAGCTTGCTGTCCACGCCCCACTGCAGCTGTTCCCGCTCCTGCTGCTGTTCCAGCACTGGCAGGTAGACGTAGAAGGTGGTGCCTCTGCCGATGGTGCTCTCCGCCCGGATGCGGCCCCGGTGGGTGCGGATGATCTGGTCCGCCAGAGCAAGGCCGAGGCCGGTGCCTTCGCCGGTCTTTTTGGTGGTGAAGAAGGGCTCGAAGATGTGCTGCATCGTCTCCTTGTCCATGCCGCAGCCGGTGTCGGTGACACTGAGGCAAACGTAGTTGGGCCACTCTTCCGAGATTTTTTCTTCCGGGAAGAGGGCCTCAAGCTCCCTGCGGGGCACGACGCTGCCCCGGATGGTCAGCCTTCCGCCCTCGGCGCCGATGGCGTGGATGGCGTTGATGCTAATGTTCAGCAGCACCTGCTGCAGCTGTGTCGCGTTGCCCAGCACACACTCGCCGGTCAGCTCATTTTCCTCCTTCAACTCCACGTTCTTCGGGCAGTTCGTCTCCACCAGCTTCCGGGTCCGATGGAGCAGTCCCTCCACCGACACGGCGTCGTAGACCGTCTCCACGTTTTTCCGGCTCATGGAGGAGATCTGTTTCACGACCTCCTGCGCCTTCTGGGCCGCCTCGCTGATCTCCATTGCGTTGTCGTAGATCTCGCTGCCCGGGTCGGCGTCGGCCATGATGAGGTCGGCATAGCCGGTGATGGGGGTGAGGAAGTTGTTGAACTCATGGGCGATGCCGCCGGTAAGGGTACCCATCATCTGCAGCCGCTGCCCATGGGCCAGCGATTCCTCGCTGCGGTGGAGCTCCTCGAGGGTCTGGTTCAGGGTCTTCAGGTCGCTGATCTCGGTGGCGCTCCGGCGGTCACGCTCCTGCAGACGGAACATCTGGAACATGAAGAGCACCAGCACCAGTGCCACGCCGCCGAAGATGAACACCACCTTCACGAAGCTCTGCTGTACCGGCTCGTAGAGGTCGTCATAATCCACCACGGCGCTGACGATCCAGAAGCTGTCCCCTACCTTCAGATGGCGGAAGGCGCTTATTTTATGCACCCGGGGCAGGCTCGGGTCGGTCCACCAGTAGGAGTAGTAATCCAGCGTGCCGGCTTCCTCCTCCTGCTGGGCGCGCAGCAGCTCGCTCAGGCTGCTCAGGTCCAGCGTCCGGTCCTTATTATAGATGCGCTGGCGACCCTCCACGACCTTGATGCCCCACTGGACGGCCTCGGGGTGCATGACCACAAGATTGTCGTCGTTCTTTATCATGATGTAACCGTTGGTGCCGACGTGGATCTCCGAGATGAGCTGCTGGTACATGACCGTAGAGTCCACCACGAGGCAGACGGTCTTCTCCCCCGCCTGTTTTTTCATCACAAGGTAGTGTTCATCCCCGCTGTGGTACTGCCAGTAGGAGATCTTCTCTGTCCGGGTGATAAGGACATCACAGACCGCGCTGAGTCCATAGCAGCTGTAGACGACCTCGCCGTTGCTGTTTTCCAGCCAGACGTCCCGGATGGTGTCGCTCCGGGCCACGGTGGGGCGGAGACCTGCATCCGCCGCCACCTTTTCGGCGATGGAGTCCAGTCGGTCAGCGTATTCCTCCAGCAGGACGCGGATGCTGTCGGCGGTGCTCTGCACCACCAGCTCCATCTGCCGCGTCTGGCTGGTCATCAGGGCGGTGCGGTAGTCCTGCCACACCGCCCCCACCACAAGGGCCAGTGCGGCCACCGTCACGATGCCGATGGCCAGCGGCACCCACAGGGCGCGCAGGGTCTGGAGCCATGTCTTTTTCGGGGCAGTTTTCTCCTTCATTTCATATCCTCCTTTGGGGCGGTCTTGCTCTTCCTGTCTAAAAATGTTATAATTTTATCTATGTAAGCAGAATCAACCGTTCCGGTCAGAAAAGTACAGGGAGTTATCATGTCGTATCATGTTCTTATTGTAGACGATGATCCAGCAATTTGCAAACTTTTATCGAAAGTTATGATCAGCAACGAGATGGACCCTCTCGTCGTCAACAGCGGCGCGGCGGCACTGGACGTCATTGCGCGGCAGAGCGGCACGCTGGATATGATCCTGATGGACATCACGCTGGGAGACATGGAGGGCTTCGACGTCATTCAGACCATCCGGCGCAACGGCGTCACCACGCCGGTCATCATCATCAGCGGCCGCAACGAGGATTATGATTTCATGTACGGCCTGTCTCTGGGCGCAGACGACTATGTGACCAAGCCCTTCCGCCCCCAGATCTTAGGCGCGAAGGTCAAAGCCCTTATCCGCCGCAGCAAGAGCTTCTCACAGGAGAACAGCCAGCAGATCAGCTGCGGCCCCTTCCTCTGCGACACCACCACCATGCGCTTTTACAAAAACAACGTGGAGCTGAACCTTTCGGAGAAGGAGCGCAGCCTGCTTCTCCTCTTTGTCCGCCACCCGCAGCAGGTGTTCACCAAGGATATGATCTACGAGCAGATCTGGGGCAACCTCATCGCTGTGGACGACAACGCCATCATGGTCTACATCAACCGTCTGCGCAGCAAGATCGAGGACAACGCCCGCACCCCCCAGCACATCATCACCATCCGGGGCGTGGGCTACCGGTTCGTGCCGTAAGAACATCCTTTTTTCAAGAAACAAAAAGAAGAGCAGCCAGCTGCGCGCGGTGCAGCTGGCTGCTCTTTGGTTTTATGCCGGTATAAAACACAAAACCTTGAAAAAGGAGAATCGCATGAAGTTTGTGTGCGTATCCAGACGCAAAAACGGGGGTGAGAAGAGCGAAGGAATATCCGTGAATCCATTCCGAAGCGTGGTTGGCAAGCCACAAACCCGTTTTTACGCCATATCACTCAATCTTCGCGGAAAGAGAAAGGCTTGACTTCGCGGACGACATCCATGACGGTGCCGTCGCGGGCTTCGATGATGCCCACGATGCGGTCGCCGAACTGGACCTTCTCCGGCTCGCCGACGATGGAGTAGGCGATGTCGCGCAGCTCCTCGATGGTCTTCAGAGGCACGCAGTCAGCGGCCTTCAGAGCCTCCAGCAGGTCAGGACGGCGGGGGTTGACGGCCACGCCGTAGTCGGTGACGACAATGTCAACGCTCTCGCCCGGGGTGGTCACAGTGGTGACGTCGGTGCAGATGGCCGGGATGCGGCCCTGCAGCAGAGGAGCGATGACGATGGTGCACTTTGCACCCTGTGCGGTATCGGGATGGCCGCCCTGTGCGCCGGTGATGATGCCATCCGAACCGACGACGACGTTGCAGTTGAAGTGGGTATCGACTTCCAGAGAGGCCAGAATGACGTAATCCAGCTTGTTGACGAAAGCGCCCTTATTCATGGGGCTTGCATACTCGCCAGCAGAGATGGGGAAATGGTTGGGGTTGGTGCGGACGTTGTTGACCGCGTCGAGGTCAAAGTCCTGCGTATCCACCAGCTTGCGGGCCAGACCGCGGTCCAGCAGCTCGCACATGGGCTTGGTCAGGCCGCCGACACCCAGACCCATATGGATGTTCTTCTCCTCCATGATCTTGGACAGAGAGATGGTGGAGGCGATGGATGCGCCGCCGACACCGGTCTGATAGGAGAAGCCGTCCTTGAAGTAGGGGGTGTTGGCCACGACCTGAGTGCAGTACTCGGCCATCAGAATCTTGCGCTGGTCGGTGGTGGGCTTAGCAGCACCGGTGGCGATCTTCTCGGGGATGCCGATCTGATCCACGACGCAGACGTAATCCACCTTGGTCTGGTTGATCTCTGCGGGGTAGTTGGGGTAATCCACGAGGCAGTCGGTGATGGCCACCACATAGTCGGCCATATCGGCGTCCACATAAGCATAGCTCAGGACGCCGCAGTTGGTCTTGCCGCCCATACCGGAGCAGTTGCCGTACTCGTCACAGGAGGGTGCACCGATGAAGGCGATATCCACATGGGTCTCGCCGGTCTCGATGGCGCGGACGCGGCCGCCGTGGCTGCGCATGGTGGCCAGCCCCTTCAGCTTGCCGTGGGAGATGGCATCGCCGATCTTGCCGCGGACGCCGGAGGACTCGATGTTGACGATGGTGCCGTCCTCGATCATGGGGACGAGGGCGTCATGGGCCTTGCCCAGAGAGCTTGCGCTCAGGGTGATGTTCTTGAAGCCCATCTTGTGGATCTCCTCCATCACCATGCAGACCACGAGGTCGCCCTCGCGGAAGTGGTGGTGGAAGGAAACGGTCATGCCGTCGTGTGCGCCGCACTTGACGAGGGCCTCGTGGATGTCCTTGACCATCTTATCGTGGTCGTTGCGCATCACGGGGGTGACTTTCGGGCTGGCCTTCTGGAAAGCCTTGCCGTCCTTATAGTTGTTGCCCTGAAAGACCTCTTTGCCGGTGCTCTCGAGGATCTCTTCGGGAATTTCTCTGCCTACTGCGTTCAACATAATCACAAATCCCCCTTATACACGCCGGATGCCTTGGCCAGATCGATGGTGCGCTTTGCGCCGTCGTAGAAGGCGATGTCGATCATCTTGCCATCGACGGTGAAGACGCCGATGCCCAGAGCCTTCTTGGAGTCGATCTCCTTGACGACCTTCTCGGCGAAGATGATGTCCTTCTGGGTGGGCGTAAAGATCTCGTGGACGATGGGGATCTGACGAGGATTGATGATGGATTTGCCATCGAAGCCCATCAGGTGGATGTTCTCCACGTCCTTGCGGAAGCCATCCATATCCTTCAGGTCGGTGTAGACGGTGTCGAAGCACTGCACACCGGCGGCGCGGGCGGCAATGATCATCTGCTGGCGGGCACCCATCAGCTCGATGCCGGTGCCGGTGATGTGGGTCTGCAGATCCTTGGTGTAGTCGCCGCCGGACAGTGCGATGCCGAACAGGCGCTCGTCAGACTCGCAGATTTCCAGAGCGTTCATCACGCCGCGGGCAGACTCCAGAGCGGCGATGATGAGCACCTCGCCCTCGGGACGGCCATAGGTCTTCTCGTCCTCGGCGATGGCAGCAGCCACGCGGTGGACATCCTCGGCGTGCTCGGTCTTGGGGATGCGGATGGAGTCGCAGCCGCCGGCCACACAGGCGCGGATGTCTTCCCTCCAGTAGGGGGTGTCCAGACCGTTGATGCGGACGACCCGCTCTGCACCGCGGTAATCCACGGTCTTCAGGGCGTGGTACAGGCTGAAGCGGGCGACATCCTTCTGGTTCTCAGCGACAGCGTCCTCGAGGTCCAGCATCAGGGAGTCGGCCTTATAGATGTACGGGTCCTTGATGAGGCCGGGCTTCTGCGCATTCAGGAACATCATCGTGCGGCGCAGGCGCTTTTTGTTCGGATTATTCATCGAATGGCACCTCCCCAAGGCAGATCCTCATACTGGTCAACAGAGCGATAAACAGCGCCCTCGATGCGGGCCTTCAGGGTGCAGTCCAGTGCGCCCTTGTCCACGATGGTGATGCGGACGTTATCGATGTCCAGATTCTTCAGGGTCTCCAGCGCGACCTTGCGCAGCTGGTTGCCGTACTGGTGGATGACGGAGCTTTCGAGGGAGAAATCGATCTTGCCCTCGCCCGGCTCCACGGTCACCATGCAGTCGCTGGATTCCAGAGTACCAGCCGTGGCTGCTTTCTTGATCTCCATGCTTTTTTCCTCCTTGGCAGGTGGTTTCTTCATTCATTATACCGTTCTTGCGGGGCGGCGCTCTTCCGCACCGCTCCTGATGGTTCTATCATAATCGGACAATCTTACAAAAGGCATAGCTTCCGTCTTAATATTCGTTAAGAATCGCCAAAAATTTCTCTTGTACACAAGATTTATTCCATTTGGTCATGGAAGCCTTGCATTTTCTCTTCCGCTTCACCCGTTTTCCCGCACAGAATGTCATCCGGCGGGGTAGTGCAAAACAGGCAAAACCACTGGCTGTGCGTTTTGCCTGCTGCGGAAAGATCCTTTTTTACACGGAGCTGAAGCCCTTACCGATGATCTCGCTGGAATTTTCTATCATGATAAAGGCCGTCGGCTCCTGCTGGCGGATGAAGCTGCGCAGGCGGATGGCCTGACTGCGCCGCATGGTGGTCATGATGACCGTCTTGTGGGCGTCAGAGTACGCGCCGCGCGCTTCAAAGGTGGTCGCGCTCCGGTTCAAATCGTGGATGATGAAGTCGCAGATGGCCTGCGGGTGCTCACACACGATGTTGAAGCACTTGCAGAGGTTCATATTCTCGATGACGTTATCCACCACCATCGACTTGGCCACCAGACCCATGATGGAGAACAGACCGGTGGAGGGGCCGTACATTGCAAACGAGAGGCCCACAGCCGCCACATCCGCTGCCATCAGGGCAGAACCGATGTTCATGCTGGTGTACTTTTTCAGAATCATGGCGATGACATCCGTGCCGCCCGAGGATGCGCCGATGTTGAACAGGATCGCCGAACCGATAGCCGGGAGCATAATGGCAAATACCAGCTCCAGCATAGGCTGGTCGGTCAGAGTACCGTGCATCGGCACCAGAGCGTCCAGTACCTGCAAGCTCACCGACATAACGATGGTCGCATAAACGGTGCGGATGCCGACGCTCTTGCCCAGAAAGATGAAGCCCAGCACCAGCAGCGCGTAGTTGGCAACGGTGGTGAAGGTACTTGCCGAGCAGTGGAGCAGCTGGCTGAACACGGTGGAAAAGCCGGTCACGCCGCCGAAGGCAAAGTGGTTTGGGAATTTGAAAAAGTAGATGCCGATGACCATGATCCAGATGCTGACCGTGATGAGACCATACTCAGCCAGCGTCCGAATCCAAGGATTTTTGATTTCTTTTATTGCTGACGCCATAGTCTGATTTTTTGCCGCCTTCCAGTTCACATGGGGCCGAGGTGGATCGCCTGTGCGATCATCAGCAGCACAGAACCGACGGCCAGCCAGATGAGGAACAGCTTCCACATGAACTTCATCCAACGGTCATAGGGAATGTTCACAGCGCTGATAATACCCATCAAAGCGGTGGAAGTGGGCAGGACGTAGTTGCAGAAGCCATCGCCGAAGTTGAAGGAAAGAATTGCGGTCTGACGGGTAACGCCCACGAGGTCGGCCAGAGGTGCCAGAATGGGAATGACAGCTGCGGCCTGACCGCTGCCGGAAGTCAGGAAGACGTTGATAATGGTGTTTGCCAGCAGCATGGCGGGTCCGAGCAGGATGGTGGGGACGAAGTTCAGGCCGTTTGCCAGTGCGTGGACAACGGTATCGGTGATGTGACCGGCGTTCATGATGCTGCTGATCGCCTGTGCCATGCCGATGATGAAGGCAGCGCCCAGCATCTTCTTGCAGCCCTCAAGGAACTCTTTGGAAATCGCGGAGGGGCCAAAGCCGCCCAGTACGCCTTCGATGACAGCCAGTGCGAGGAAGACAGATGCAGTCTCAGACATATCCCAGTCGAGCTTGATGCCGCCGTAGACGATGAGGATAAGGGATGCGAAGAAGACCAGCATGATGAGGATCTTGCGGGCGTCCAGCTTGCCGAAGGAGTCGAGGTCAGCAGCATTGCGGAACTCGCTGGTCTTGTCGATCTCGTACATGGGGCTGAGTTCGGGATGCTTCTGGATCTTCAGTGCATAGCGGATGAGGTAGATGTTCGTGATAACATAGAACACAGCGAAGCAGATAAAGCGGTATCCCACGCCGGAATACAGCGGCAGACCGGCAATTTTCTGAGCCACGATGGTGGTGTTGATGTTCAGAGGGCCAGTGGAGAAACCGATGGCGCCGCCCAGCAGGATGATGGATGCACCGGTGATGGAGTCCAGACCCATCGCAAAAGCCATCATGACCATGATCGGTGCAAAGGCAATGAACAGGTTGACGCCCTGCGTGGTGCAGATGAGGCCGAACACCAGCGTCAGGATAGGCAGGAACAGATAGACGCGGGTGGAGAAGATCTTTGCCATCTTGGCAACCACAGCGTGGAGTGCGCCGGTCTTGGTCAGGATGTGGAAGGCACCGCCTGCGAACATGATGACCAGCATCAGATCAATGCGCTTGATGAAGGCTTTGACGATGTACAGAGGAATTTCGAGCGGGTTGACGGGTGTCTTATCAATGTAGTTGAAATCGTTGGGGTCGATGACCTTAATGCCTGCTTCGTTCTCGAAGCGGGTGTAGGAGCCTGCCGGGATGATCCAGGTCAGCAGGACCGCAAACAGGATGATGATGCCGATGATGACGAAGGTATGCGGCATCTTGAATTGCTTCTTTTTCGTTTCCATAATTTTCTCCTCTCTTTTGACGCGCCAAAGCGTCAGCTCTGGCCGTGCAGTTCTTTGGCCAGATTCTCATGGAACTCCTTCTTGATGGCTTCCAGCTTTTCCGGGTTCTCAATGAGCTGTGCGCCCGTCAGAGCCAGAATCTTTGCGCCGTAGACCACCGCATTGTGGGCCGCTTCGGTCTTGCCGGCATCCAGATACTCCTGCGAGTGAGCTGCTGCACCCTCCGGGACAAAGGCCACGCGGATGCAGGTGCCGGGCACATGGCGCATCACGTTGCCGAAGTCGGTGGAGCCGGTCTTCTGGCGGGCCGGACGGATGCAGGGAGCTTTGACCTTCTCGGCCTGCTCCATCACCAGTTCGTTGAGGGACAGCACCGGGATCTTGTTGTCGAGGCTCTTTTCCTCGATGATCTCCACTTCCGTCTCTGTCATCATGGCCGCACCCTGCAATACCTTCTTGACGCGGGCCACCACGCCGTCCAGATCGGTACGGCTGTAGGAGCGGACATACATACTCGCTTCTGCATAGCCGGGCACCACATTTGCCGCCGTGCCGCCGCAGTTGACGATGGTGTAGTGCATCCGAACGTCCGAGGGAACATGCTCCCGTAGGAACTCGACGCCCTGACAAGCCAGAATCAGGCCGTCCAGTGCGCTGCGACCTTTTTCGGGCTTGAGCGCTGCGTGAGAGCAGACACCGTGGTAGATGATCTTGAGCTTGTTGAGTGCCAGCGACTTGACATCCACCTGCGTAGCCGGGCCGCCGTGCATCATGAGCGCCACATCCAGCTCCTCAAAGGTGCAGCCGTTTTCCAGCATCACGACCTTGCCGCTGATGGTCTCTTCAGCAGGTGTGCCGTAGACCGTGATGGTATACGGTGCGTCGATGGCTGCCTCTTTCAGTGCCTTGGCTGCGCCCAGAATGGCCGGCCCCTGCATATGGTGGCCGCAGGCGTGGCCCAGACCGGCCAGAGCGTCGTATTCGCAGAGCAGGCCGATGTTCGGGCCGCCCTCGCCGTGCTTCCAGACGGCACGGAACGCCGTCTTCATACCAGCAATACCGCGCTCCACAGTGAAGCCTTCTTTTTCCAGCCAGCCGGTCAGGGTCTCAAATGCATGAAACTCCTGCTGACCCACTTCCGGGTGGTCGAAGAAGTCGTCTGCCATTGCAGTCAGGGCAGCTGCGCTCTGCTCAACGCTTCGCTCCAGTTTTTCCTCCAACATAATAAGCACCTCCATTTTTGGTACTTTCAGTTTACCAAATCGGAGGCGCTTTGTACATTTTGAAAAAATTATATCTTCATTTTGGAATTCTTATGTTCAGTTTATCAGAACTCCAAATACTCCTCTGCCGCATCCTTCATCTGCATGATCATAGCTCGCATGGGTTTGGTCAGCTCCACATCCTGACGGTAGGCCACCACAACATCCTGTCCGTACCTGGAACTATCGATGGTGTAGTATTTCACCGGCTTCGGATAGTGGATGTTCTTCTGATAGCCCTGCCGGATAAAGCCCACACCCAGACCCTCGGCCACCAGCTGTGCGCCAAGCTCCATATTGCGTATCACCCGGATGCGTCCCGGCTTGACCTTGTAATCTTTCAGGATCTTCTCTTCCACCCGCCGGGCGCTCTGCATCTCGGTGTTCAGAAATATCGTCTCACCGCTCAGAAGGTGCGGGTCAAGGAAGTCGAGCTTTGAGCCTTCGACGGGAACCGCCTTTTCGTTCAGCGGATGGTCTCCGGACACCATCAGCAGAAAATCTTCCATGCCCAGTGGGACAGTCTCCATCTCGGACGTTACATCGCTCTGGCTCAGCACCACAAGGTCAAGCTCCCGGTTTTTCAGCATGATGGTCAAATCGGCCAGATTTCCTTCCCGGATGACCACATCCACCTGCGGCCACTCCCGCTCGTACACCGACAGCACCGCAGGCAGAAACCAGATGCCGCGCCGCTGTGCGATACCGATACGCACTTGCCCGGCATCTTCCTGCTCTGTCTGCCGCATCACCGCCTTGAACTGCCGCTCCAGCTCCAGCATCTGAGAAGCCTTTTCCACATACTGCTTGCCCAGCCACGTCAGCTCGAATTTCCGGCCATTCCGCTCGAACAGCGGCGCACCCAGATTCTTTTCCACATTATTGATGTACAGGCTCAGTGCGGGCTGCGAGATATACAGCCGCTCCGAGGCGCGGGTCAGGCTCTTGCACTCCGCAAGGGTGCAGACGTACTTTTGCTCCTTTAAGTCCATTCGATTCCAGCCTCCTCACCAAATAACGACACTTTTCTTATTATAGCACATTTGAGCGCAAACAAAAAAGCCCTTCTTTGCAGGCAATGCCGTTAAGACAACAGGATATCCTCAGCGGCAAGGACACCAAGCTGCTGCGGGTGGAGCCGAATAAGCAGAACAAAGAAAAAGCACATCTGCATCATTCCTCTCCGAGGAATGACACAGATGTGTTTATCCTGCTGATTATTTTTTATGCGTGATTGAAGCCCTTGCCGAACACCTCGGTGGTGCTGAGCATCGAGATGAAGGCGTTGAGGTTCTCTTTGTGGATAAAGGCCTGTAGCTGCAGGGCCTCGCGGTGGGTAAGGGTGGTATAGATCATGTAGTGGGGGCGGTCGGTGTAGGCACCGTAGCAGGGGGTGTAGGTGGCACCGCGCACCAGCTTGCGCATGACGAAGTCACAGATGGGGTCCTTGTCGTCACAGATGATGAGGATGGCCTTGCACATCTTCATCTGCTCCAGCACCGCATCGACGACAAGGCTCTTCACCGTCAGACCCACGAAGGAGTAGAGGGCGGTGTAGAGGTCGAACACGAAGCAGGCTGCCAGCACCATGGCAAGGTCGGTGATGAAGAGGGCCTCGCCGGTGTTCTGCATATGGGTATATTTTTTCAGGATAAGGGCGATGACATCGGTGCCGCCGGAGGAGGCGCCCACATTGAAGAGCAGTGCCGACGCGATGGCAGGCAGGGCGATGGCGAAGACCAGATCCAGCATGGGCTGATCCGACAGGGGGCCGTTGAGGGGGACATATTTTTCGAACACAGCCAGCTCCACGTTCATAACGACGGTGGCCCAGCCGGTGCTGATGGCAAAATTCCTGCCGAGAAAGATCCAGCCCAGAACGAGCAGGATGACGTTTGCCCACGACGAGAAGGCCGAGGCCGACAGGGGGGTGAGCTTTGCCACAAGGGCTGCGCCGCCGGTCACGCCGCCGAAGACGAAGTTGTTGGGGAACTTGAAGAAGTATACGCCGATGGTCATGATGCTGATGCTCAGGGTGATGATGATGTACCTGCTGATGGTCTGCAAAAGTTTCTCCCGCGTGCTGATCTCCATTTGACTGTTTCCTTTCGCCGTCCGCACGGCTTCCTTTTTCTTACACCAAAGGGACGAAAATGTGCCCGTTTCTTGTGCTATTGTAACACCACCCACCGCCCTGTTCAAGAGGTAAAACACCGCAACACAAAAACCGCCCGCTCTGGTCTTCTCCAAAGCGGGCGGTGGTCGGAATTTCCGGGAGCCTTACAGCTTCTTGCCGGTCAGCATCTCGTAGGCTTCCTCATATTTGGCGATGGTCTTGTCGATGACGTCCTGCGGCAGGTCGTAATCGCTGTCGGGGTTGGCCTTGAGCCAGTTGCGGACAAACTGCTTGTCGAAGGAGGGCTGGCCGTGGCCTGCCTCGTAGCCCTCCAGCGGCCAGAAGCGGGAGGAATCGGGGGTCAGCATCTCGTCGCCGAGGATGACATTGCCGTCCTCGTCCAGACCGAACTCGAACTTGGTATCGGCGATGATGATGCCGCGGGAGAGGGCGTACTCGGCGCACTTCTTATACAGGGCGATAGTGTAGTCGCGCAGCTTGGTGGCGTACTCCTCGCCGTGGCCGGGGAACTGCTTTTCCAGCACATCGATGCTCTGCTCGTAGGAGATATTCTCGTCGTGATCGCCGATCTCGGCCTTGGTGGAGGGGGTGTAGATCGGCTCAGGCAGCTTCTCGGACTCCTGCAGACCCTCGGGCAGCTGGATGCCGCAGACCTTGCCGGTCTTCTGGTAACTGGCCCAGCCGCTGCCGGTGATGTAGCCGCGGACGATGCACTCGACGGGCAGCATGGTCAGCTTGCGGCACATCATGCTGCGGCCCTCGTACTGGGGCTGCTGGAAGAACTCCGGCATCTCCTTCACGTCCACGCTCAGCATATGGTTGGGCAGCAGGTCGCGGGTGTAGTCGAACCAGAACTTGCTCATCTGGGTGAGCACCTTGCCCTTGTTGGTGACTTTATTCTTTAAGATAACATCAAATGCAGAGATGCGGTCGGTGGCGACCATGATGAGGCTGTCGCCGTTGTCGTAGATCTCGCGGACCTTGCCTTCCTTGATGGGCTTGAACTCAGTCATAGCAAAACTCTCCATTTCCCTTATTCCGTAGGTATCTTTTCGTTTGGGATAACCTCTCAGTCTCGCTCCCCTCTTCAGGGGGGGCAGCGCATCAGCGCTGACGGAGAGGTTTGATTCATTACACTATAATCTTACCATAGGAATTGTCCGTTGGGAAGAAACAGATAGGAGAGAAATGGGCCGATTTTTGGTTTTTTCTCGTGAAAAGTGCTAAAATCCAGCTTATTTTTTCGTCGTTTTGACGATAAAAGTCGTACTTTCGCCCTTCTTCTCCCCCTGTGAAGCGCCGTCATTGACGGAATTTGTGAAAACGTGTATCATGTACGGTAGTATTTTTTCAACAATCTGTCTTCTAAGGAGCTTTGCCCATGCGCCCTCTCATCATCGCCCATCGCGGCGCGTCCCATCTGGCCCCCGAAAACACGCTGACGTCCTTCCGTCTGGCCAAGACGCTGGGCGCAGACGGCTTCGAGTGCGACGTCCAGCTCACCAAGGACCGTCACCTCGTGGTGGCCCATGACTACTTCACCGACCTCAAGGCCGGCGTCCACGGCAACATCCCGGACATGACCTTCGACGAGCTGCGGAAGCTGGATTTCGGCAGCTGGAAAGGCCCCGAGTACGCAGGTGAGCAGATCCCCACCCTCGAAGAGGTGCTGGAAGTCGCGCAGGGCTTCCAGATGATCCACATCGAGCTGAAGCCCTACTTCGATCGGGACGAGGAGATTGCAGACCGGGTCATCGACGCCGTCCTCGACGCGGGACTGGAAGAAAAGGCCGTCATCACGGCCTTCGAGTACGGCGCTCTCCGCCGGGTGAAGGAGCGGATGCCCCAGATGGCCATCTGTGCCATGACCTCCAGCCCCGAGTCCCAGCTCGTCCAGCCCGCCACCTTCTGGGAAAAGCTGGGTCTCAAGAAGACCGACCCTCTCGCAGAGAAGCTTTCCAGCCCGCAGGCCCTCAGCGAAGCGGCAGCCCTGCTGGAAGACCCCAACAGCCTCGACGAGGAGAACAGCATCCTTCTTTATTATCTGAAAGACCGCCTCGATTTCCTCTACTCCATCTTCCCCGGCATGAATCTGGCCCAGATCTTACAGCAGTATTACTACCAGACCGATTTCGTGAATTACGTCGCACAGTTCAGCTTTCCGGTGGACTACATCGGGCCGGAGTACCACGCCTTTTTCCGGGACAAAGACCTGATCTCCAACGCCCACGCCCACGGCTTCAAGGTCGCGCCGTGGCCGGTGGGCAATGACAGCCGGGATGACCTGCGCCAGCTGTTCCGGCTCGACCCGGAACTCGTGGTCACAAACAAGCCCGAAGTCGCCATCGCCATCCTGACAGGGCTGGGCCGGTGGGACTAGGCGCAAAAGAGGGTTGACAGCCCTCTTTTTTTGGTCCATAATAGTCCTGTATCAAACAGTTTTATGTGAAACAGTTCGACCTCCGAACATTCACAGCTCTGCCATATAACGAACAGAAGGATGATAACTATGTGTAAAGAAATCGAGCCTTGCTGCACTCCTGTCGCACCGCCTTGGGAGACTCCGCAGGTCATCCCGGCCCAGCTGCGCCGGGTGAACAATCTCATCTTCCGCAGGATCGGCCAGATCTCCCGCGCCAACGGCGTGGAGGCCGTGACCCCCATGCACGGCTGGATCATGGAGTACCTCTACCGGAACTCCGACACCCTCGTGTTCCAGCGGGACATCGAGCGGGAGTTCTCCATCACCCGCTCCACCGTCACCAATATTTTACAGCTCATGGAGCGCAAGGGCTACATCGCCCGTCAGAGCGTCGCGCAGGACGCCCGCCTCAAGCAGCTGGTGCTCACCGAAAAGGGCCGCCAGTTCCACGAAAATACCATGCTCGCCCTCCACCAGACCGACGAATACGTCGCCAGCCTGCTGACGGAAGAAGAGAACACCGAGCTGCTGCGGCTGCTGAATAAACTATATCTGGGCTTGAAGTGAAACAAATATGAACTTTTTCCGAAACTTTGAAAAAAGCATTGACATTAAAATTGTTTTGTATAAAATTGTTCCGTACCAAACAATTATTCAAAGGATGTTCCACAGATGATAAAAAAACTTGTGTCTCATCTGGGCG
>NZ_DAWCVJ010000021.1:0-35410 GCF_052358865.1 Faecalibacterium sp. | reverse complement strand
GCTGGTCAGGCCCCGGGCCTCAGCAGCCTGCGCCACCATCTCGACGGCATAGCCCTTGCCCACGCTGCCCACGTCGAGGGACATGGCGGGGTCGGAGAGGTAGACCGTCTTGGCCTCCTCGTCGATGACGAGGTCAGAAATATCACAGTGCTGTGCGGCGGCATCCAGCGCTTCCTGCGAGGGCAGCTGGTTGTCTGCCTCGCTTTCGGTGGCCTCGGCGGCCTCGCGGCAGTCGTGCCAGATACGGAGGACACTGCCCATGGCGATGTTCAGCTTGCCGCCGGTGGTGTCGTACATCTGCCGGGCCAGCTCCAGCATCCCGAGAATCTTATCGTCCACCTGCACCGGGGCAGTGCCCGCGTTGTCGTTGATGGTCTTGACGTTCACCACGCCGTCGTAGTCGTTGTAGATGTCGTAGAGACGGTGGTATTCCAGCAGGTCGGCGTGGAGGGCGTCCATCTGGCGGTTGAACTCCTCCTCGCTGTCGCAGTAGGCGATGACCTGCGTTACGGTGTCAAACGCGTCGTAAAAGATGGTGCTGTACCGCTGGGCATCCGCGCTCACACCGGAGGCCGCAGGCTTTTGGGATGAGCCGCAGGCAGCAAGGAGGCTCAGGCAGAGCGTCCCGGCCAGCAGGGCGGAAACAAAGCGCTTGATGCTCATGCCTGCTCCTTTGCCGTAGCCGTGAAGGCGGCGTGCTCCTCAGACAGGTGAGCCAGCAGGTCGCCGAAGACCCAGTTCTTGTTGGAGGGGGTGATGACGGCCTTGAGGGGAATGTTCACCTGCGCCTGCTTCATGAGGTCCAGCAGGGTGTCGAGGTCTTTTTCCCGGAAGTTTGCCAGCACCAGCGCAGGAGGATAGGCTCCCGGCTCCAACACGAGGGTGCGGGAGGTCTTGACCTCCACCTCGCCCAGCAGCTGGGCGACGGTCTTGCCTGCGTCGGCGGGGGAGACGGGCAGCCGCTTCATGCCGAAGGCGGGGGCCATCCCCTCAAGGATGCCCCGGTCGGCGGCGGACAGGTTCCAGCCCAGCGCCAGCGGGACGCCGGCGTTCTGGTTGCGTGCGATATGTGCTTTCATGATGTTATACCTCATTTCAGGGGAGAAGTTCAAAATACACTATAGTATACCATAAAGAACGGAAAAAGAAAACGCGGCCCAAAGAAAAAACGCCCTCCGAAGAGGGCGCACGGTGCAAAACTCAGTTCAGCTTCTTGCCGAAGAACTCCACCTCTTTGCCGATGAAGCCCATCAGCTCGTCGAACTGGTCGGGGGTCAGGCTCTGGGCACCGTCGCACTTGGCCTTGGCGGGGTCGTTGTGAACCTCGATCATCAGGCCGTCGGCACCGGCGGCGACGGCGGCCTTTGCCAGCTGAGGCACCATCCATGCGTGGCCGCAGGCGTGGCTGGGGTCCACGATGACGGGCAGGTGGGTCATCTTGTGGAGCATGACCACACCGGCGAGGTCGAGGGTGTTCCGCATACTGGTCTCGAAGGTGCGGATGCCGCGCTCGCAGAGGATGACGTTCTCGTTGCCCTCGGCCATGATGTACTCGGCGCTCATGACGAACTCCTCCAGCGTGTTGGCAAGGCCGCGCTTGAGCAGGACGGGCTTCTTCTGACGGCCCACAGCCTTGAGCAGCTCGAAGTTCTGCATATTGCGGGCACCGACCTGAATGAGATCCACATTCTCAAAGAGGGGCAGATGCTCGGTGTTCATGATCTCGGTGACGATGGGGGAGCCGGTGGCACGGCGGGCCAGCTTGAGCAGGTCGAGGCCCTCGCTGCGCATCCCTTGGAAAGAATAAGGGGAGGTGCGGGGCTTGAATGCGCCGCCGCGCAGCAGGGAGGCACCGGCGGCTTTGACGCGCTGGGCGCAGTAGGTGATCTGGGCCTCGCTCTCAATGCTGCACGGGCCTGCGATGACGGCAAAGCTGCCGCCGCCGATCTTCACGCCCTCCACATCAATGACGCTGTCGTCCGGATGGAATTTGCGGTTGGCTTTCTTGTACGGCTCCGAGACGCGGCGGCAGGTCTCGACCACCGGATTTGCCAGCACCCAGCTCTCGGCGATGGCCTTGGTGTCGCCGATGAGGCCGAGGATGTGGGTGTCGCTGCCCTTGGAGTCATTGATCTGCAGGCCCATGCCTTCCAGCTCGCGGCAGAATTCGTGGACCTTGGCTTCGGGGGCGTCCTGTTTGAGTACGATGATCATGGCGGGTTCTCCTTTTCCTATTTCCGTACGGCAGGGGAGAGGAAGCCGCCTTGCCGCAGATGTTTTAGTATCATGAACTTCACTATCGTGAAGTGATGGGGCATGGACATAGCATATCACTTCAGTTTCATGAAGTCAAGAGCTTTCTCAAAAGTTTTTGAATTTTGGGAGAGAAAGTGGTAAAATAAAGTTGTCCGCTTCAAAAGAAAATGACACGTGCTGCGAGATGGAAAAGCCTCTCCCTTTGGGAGAGGTGTCATCGCTTGCGATGACGGAGAGGGCAAGCCCGGCATGACGGATTCGTTGCACAGCGACAGGCGCTTCTTTTGTAAGAGCGATGCTGTCGCTGTGCCTATACGTTCTCGTCAGCATCCTTGCCCTCTCAGTCTGCTTCGCAGACAGCTCTCCCAAAGGGAGAGCCTTTGAGGAAGCGGCAAAACACACAATAACGAAGTAAGAAGGTCTTACATATGGGCAAAGAAGCAAAAACGAACGCCATGCGCATCTTGGAGCGGGCCAAGGTGGCCTACACCGCGCATGAATATCCCCACGAAGAAGGCGTGGCGGTGGACGGCGTGACCGTCGCCGCCAGCATGGGCGAGGACCCCGCCTGCGTCTACAAGACGCTGGTGACGCAGGGGGCCAGCAGGAACTACTTCGTTTTCGTCATCCCGGTGGCAGCGGAGCTTGACCTGAAGGCCGCCGCCCGCAGCGTGGGGGAAAAGAGCGTGGCGATGATCCACGTTGCCGACATCAACAAAGTCACCGGCTATGTCCGGGGCGGCTGCAGCCCGGTGGGCATGAAGAAGCAATACACCACCGTTTTCGACGAGAGCGTGCTGAGCCAGCCGAAGGTCTACGTCTCCGGCGGGCGCATCGGCACGCAGGTGTGCTGCGCCGCTGCCGACCTTATCAAGGCTGCACGGGCAACGACCGCGAAGATCATCTTCTGAAAAGCCTCGCAGGCGCATTGCACCAGCTCTCCCGGAGGGAGAGCCTTTAAAAGAATATTTATTATAGAAAGTTTCTCCAAGAAGTCGTACTTAAAAAGAAAAACGATGTCGAAACTGCTCAAAATTTTAAAAAGTTTTTTGACAGCAGAGAACACAAGGGAAAATTTGCCCGAACGCTCTTTGCAAAGGCGTTTTTTTGCCGTATACTGTATCTAGACGGCGGACGGAAGGGCAGGCAAACTCTTTTTTCAGCCGGAAAGAACAGCGTGGACAACGAGGTTTGCGGAGGAGGAGCAGAATGTGGAATGAGCTGCTGAGTACCAAGTGCCGTCTCGGCGCGGGGATGCATCAGGGCCTTCGTGTAACCTGCTGCGAGTCTATGCTGTCGCAGACGAAATAAAAGGCCGTGGTGTAGGTGCATCACAGCCTTTTTTGTTTTTTGTGTCGTGGGATTTTGAGAAAGAGAGGTTGGATACAGATGATTCGTAAAGTGGCAGTCATCATGGGTTCGGATAGTGATTGGCCGGTGGTCAAGGGGGCCTGCGCCCAGCTCAAGGCGCTGGACATCCCCTTTGAGGCCCACATCCTGTCGGCCCACCGCACCCCCGCTGAGGCGGCGGACTTCGCAAAAAAGGCAAAGGCAGACGGCTTCGGCGTCATCCTCTGCGCGGCGGGCATGGCAGCACATCTGGCTGGTGCTTTCGCCGCCAACACCACCCTGCCGGTCATCGGCATCCCGATGAAGGGCGGCGCAATGGACGGTCTGGATGCACTGCTGGCCACCGTCCAGATGCCCAGCGGCATCCCGGTGGCTACGGTGGCCCTGAACGGCGCAAAGAACGCCGCATGGCTGGCTGCTGAGATCTTGGCCCTCGGCGACGAGGCGCTGGCCGGCCGTCTGGAGGCTGAGCGCACCGCGATGGCGCAGCAGATCGCCGCAAAGGAAGAAAAACTGCAGAAAGAGATCGAGGAACTGTAATGTCTGATTTTGCATACCCGCTTCACGAAGAGTGCGGCGTTTTCGGCATCTATGACCGTGCAGGCACGGAGGATGTGGCGGCTGCCGCCTACTCGGCCCTGTACGCTCTGCAGCACCGTGGGCAGGAGAGCTGCGGCATCGCCGTGAACGATGACGGCGTCATCAACGGCCACCGGGACCTCGGCCTTGTCAATGAGGTGCTCACCCCGGCGGTGCTGGCTTCGCTGGCAAAGCCCACGGCCCATATGGCCACCGGCCATGTCCGCTATGCCACCGCCGGCAGCCGCGTCCGGGCCAACGCCCAGCCCATGATCGTCCGGCATGGCCGGGGCACCATGGCCCTCTGCCATAACGGCAACCTGACGAACGCTCTGGAGCTTCGCCGCCAGCTGGAAAACGAGGGCGCTATCTTCCACGGCTCCTCTGATACCGAGGTCATCTGCTACCTCGTCACCCGCAACCGCCTGCGGATGGGAAGCATCGAGATCGCCATCAGCAAGACGATGGATGTCCTCGAGGGCGCTTACAGCCTTGTGGTCATGTCGGCCACCAAGCTCATCGCGGCCCGCGACCCCCGGGGCTACCGGCCCCTGTGCATCGGCACCCTGCCCGGCGGCGGCTATGCCTTCGCCAGCGAGAGCTGTGCGCTGGACGCCGTCGGTGCGACGCTGCTGCGGGATGTGGAGCCGGGCGAGATCGTCATCGCCGACACCAAGACCGGTGAGCTGCGCTCCATCAAAGACCACTGCGGCCGTCCCGACCGCCAGATGTGCGTCTTCGAGTTCATCTACTTTGCCCGCCCCGACAGCATCATTGAGGGCAGCTCGGTGCATGAGGCCCGCAAGCAGGCAGGCCGCTTCCTCGCACAGGAACACCCCGTGGAGGCCGATGTGGTCATCGGTGTGCCGGACTCCGGCCTCGATGCGGCCCTCGGCTACTCGCAGGAGAGCGGCATCCCCTACGGCATCGGCTTTATCAAGAATAAATACATCGGCCGCACCTTCATTCAGGGCAGCCAGAAGCAGCGCGAGAACAGCGTCCGCATCAAGCTGAACGTCGTGTCCAGCACCGTCAAGGGCAAGCGGGTAGTGCTGGTGGATGACTCCATCGTGCGCGGCACCACCTCCGCCCGCATCATCAAGCTGCTGCGGGACGCCGGAGCGAAGGAAGTCCACTTCCGTGTTTCCGCGCCCCCCTTCAAATATCCCTGCTATTTCGGCACCGACATCCCCGACCAGAAGCTGCTGGTCGCCACCGGCCGCACGGTGGATCAGATCAACGAGATCATCGGGGCCGACACGCTGGGCTACCTTTCGACGGAGCACGTCGTCCGGCTGGCCCAGAACGCGAACGGCGGCTTCTGCACTGCCTGCTTCACCGGCCAGTACGCCGTGAAGCCGGAAGAGGTGCTTTCCACCGATATTCATGAACGCCACCTGAATGACCGTCCCAAGGACGAGAAAAAGTTAGGAGAGTAACAATGGAAAAGAGCTATTCGGAAAGCTATGCAGCCGCAGGTGTGGACATCACCGCAGGCTACCGCTCGGTCGAACTCATGAAGCAGTATGTGGCCCGCACCATGAACGAGCACTGCATCGGCGGGCTGGGCGGCTTCGGCGGCCTGTTCGAGCTGGACTGCACCGGCTATCAGCACCCCGTCCTCATCTCGGGCACCGACGGCGTGGGCACCAAGCTGAAGATCGCCATGATCCTGGACAAGCATGACACCATCGGCATCGACTGCGTGGCCATGTGCGTCAACGACGTCATCTGCGCCGGTGCAAAGCCGCTGGTCTTCCTCGACTACATTGCCTGCGGCCGGAACATCCCCGAGAAGATCGCCGAGATCGTCAAGGGCGTGGCCGAGGGCTGCGTGCAGGCCGACTGCTCTCTGGTGGGCGGCGAGACCGCAGAGCATCCGGGCATGATGCCGGAGGAGGAGTACGATCTGGCCGGCTTCACCGTGGGCGTCGTGGACAAGGAAAAGATCCTGAGCAATGAGACCATGAAGCCCGGTGACGTCATCATCGCCCTGCCCTCCACCGGCGTCCACTCCAACGGCTTCTCGCTGGTGCGCAAGATTTTCGACATCGACGGCGATCCCGCCGTTCTCAAGACTGCCCCCGCAGAGCTGGGCGGCAAGACCCTCGGCGAGGCCCTGCTGGCCCCCACTAAGATCTACGTCAAGCCGGTGCTGAAGGTGCTGGAAGAGGTGGATGTCAAGGGCATCTCCCACATTACCGGCGGCGGCTTCTACGAGAACATCCCCCGCAGCCTGAAGAAGGGCTGCTGCGCCCGCATCAAGAAGGAGGATGTCCGCACTCCGGCCCTCTTCCAGCTGATGCAGAAGACCGGCAATATCTCCGAGCACGATATGTTCAACACCTTCAACATGGGCGTCGGCATGGTGCTGACCGTCCCCGCCGAGCAGGCCGACAAGGCGCTGGACATCCTCCACGCCAACGGTGAGCCGGAGGCCTATCGTCTGGGCGTCATCGCAGAAGGTGAGGGTGTCGAGCTGTGCTGAACATCGCTGTGTTAGTGTCCGGCGGCGGCACCAATTTGCAGGCCCTGCTGGACAGTGAGGCCCGGGGCGAGAACCCGAACGGCAAGATCACACTGGTGGTGGCATCCAAGCCCGGCGTCTACGCGCTGGAGCGCGCAGCCAAGGCAGGCGTCGAGGGCGTGGTCGTCCGCCGGAAGGACTACGCCACCAGCGAGGCGTTCGACGCCGCCCTGCTGAAGACGCTGAAGGAACACGACATCGACCTCGTGGTGCTGGCGGGCTTCCTCTCGGTGCTCGGTCCCAGCGTCATCGAGGCCTATCCCCGCCGTATCCTGAACATCCACCCCGCCCTCATCCCGTCCTTCTGCGGGCCGGGTATGTACGGCCTGCGCCCCCACGAGGCCGCGCTGGCCCGGGGCTGCAAGGTGACGGGCGCCACCGTCCACTTCGTCAATGAAGAGTGCGATGGCGGGCCGATCCTGTTACAAAAGGCCGTGGACATCCTGCCCGGCGACACCCCCGAGGTGCTGCAGAAGCGGGTGATGGAGCAGGCCGAGTGGAAGCTGCTGCCGCAGGCGGTGGCGATGGTCTGCAGCGGAGAGGTTTAACGATAGGAGAAAGACAATGGAAAAAATCGACCTGAACGAATATCTGGCCTCCAACGAGTACCCCGGCCGCGGCATCGCGGTGGCAAAAGCACCGGATGGCCGTCAGATGTTCATTGGCTATTTCATCATGGGCCGCAGCGAGAACAGCCGCAACCGGGTATTCGACCCGGTGCCCGAGCGGGGCGGCATCTGCACGATGGCGGCAGACCCGGCCAAGCTGGAGGACCCCAGCCTCATCATCTATAACCCCGTGCTGACCCTCGGCAAGACCCACATCGTCACCAACGGCGACCAGACCGACACCATCTTTGACGAGATGAGCCGGGGCCGCAGCTTTGCCGACGCCCTGCGCACCCGCACCTTCGAGCCGGACGAGCCGAACTACACCCCCCGCATCTCCGCTGTGGTGTACGCTGACGGCAGCTATCAGATGAGCATCCTGAAGTCTGCCGACGGCAACGGCGAGAGCGTGCAGCGCTATTTCTTCGACTACCCGCAGCCCGTGGCCGGGGAGGGTCACTTCATCAGCACCTATAAGCACAACGGCAGCCCCATCCCCAGCTTTGAGGGCGAGCCGCTCCGTTTCGCCTGCCCCCGCACCATCGGCGATTTCGCCCATGGCCTGTGGCAGAACCTGAACCCCGACAACAAGGTCAGCCTCTTCGCCCGGGTCATCGACCTCGAGACCGGCGAGAGCGGCGACATGATCTTCAATAAATACGACGCTGTGTGCAGCGACCTCGACGACCCCGAGGAGCCGGAGCTGCTGCCCGAGGAGCTGGAGCTGCTGAAGAAGCTCGACGCCGAGGAAGAATAACACGAGATACAAGGAGGATGCACCAAATGAATGAACTTGCGCTGAAGTACGGCTGCAACCCCAACCAGAAGCCCAGCCGCATCTATATGGAGGACGGCTCTGACCTGCCCGTCACCGTCCTGAACGGCAAGCCGGGCTACATCAATTTTCTGGATGCCCTCAACTCCATCCAGCTGGTCAAGGAGCTGAAAGAGGCCTGCGGCCTGCCTGCCGCCGCCTCCTTCAAGCACGTCTCCCCGGCGGGCGCGGCCCTCGGCCTGCCCCTGAGCGAGGTGGAGCGGAAGATGTACCACATCGCCCCGGACATGGAGCTTTCGCCGCTGGCCTGCGCGTATGCCCGCGCCCGCGGCGCAGATCGGATGTCCTCCTTCGGCGACTGGATCGCCCTCTCCGACGTCTGCGATGTGCCCACGGCAAAGCTCATCCAGCACGAGGTGTCCGACGGCATCATCGCCCCGGGCTATGAGCCGGAGGCCCTGACCATCCTCGCCGGCAAGAAGAAGGGAAACTACAACGTGGTCGCCATCGACCCCGCCTATAAGCCCAACCCCGTGGAGCACAAGCAGGTCTACGGCATCACCTTCGAGCAGGGCCGCAACGAGCTGGTCATCAACGCCGACACCATGCTGAACAACTGGGTCACGGAGAACAAGACCGTGACCGAGGAGCAGAAGCGCGACCTCATCATCGCCCTCATCACCCTGAAATATACCCAGTCCAACAGCGTCTGCTACACCGCAGGCGGCCAGACCATCGGCGTGGGCGCAGGCCAGCAGAGCCGCATCCACTGCACCCGTCTGGCGGGCCAGAAGGCCGACAACTGGCAGCTGCGCCATATGCCGAAGGTGCTGGACCTGCCCTTCCGCGACGATGTGGCAAAGCCCAACCGTGACAACGCCATCGATGTCTACATCGGCGACACCCCCGAGGACGTCATCGGCGACGATGTCTGGGCCGAGACCTTCACCCGTCAGCCTGAGCCGCTGACCGTTGAGGAAAAGAAGGAGTATCTGAGCCATGTCACCGGCGTCTGCCTCGGCTCGGATGCGTTCTTCCCCTTCGGCGACAACATCGAGCGGGCACGCCGTTCCGGCGTCACCGCCATCGTCCAGCCCGGCGGCTCCATCCGTGACCAGCAGGTCATCGACACCTGCAATAAGTATGGCATTGCGATGGCCTTCTGCGGCATCCGGCTGTTCCATCACTAAGGGGGCATAAAAATGGCAAAGAAAATTCTGGTCGTTGGCGGCGGCGGACGTGAGCACGCCATCATCAAGGCACTGAAAAAAAGCCCCGACTGCGGTGAGGTCTGGTGTGCGCCCGGCAACGGCGGCATCGGCTATGACGCCCACTGCGTCAACATCAAGGCCACCGATGTGGAGACGATGGTGGGCTTTGCAGAGACGGAAAAGTTCGACTATGTCGTGGTAGCGCAGGACGACCCGCTGGCACTGGGCATGGTGGACGCTCTGGCAAAGGTCGGCATCCCGGCGTTCGGCCCGGACAAGGCTGCGGCCCGCATCGAGGCCTCCAAGGTCTTCTCCAAAGACCTGATGAAAAAGTACGGCATCCCCACCGCGAAGTATGAGACCTTCGACGACCCCGCCAAGGTCATGGAGTACATCAAGGCCGAGGGCAAGTATCCTGTGGTCATCAAGGCCGACGGCCTTGCGCTGGGCAAGGGCGTGCTCATCTGCGAGAACGAAGAGCAGGCTGCCGAGGGCGTCAAGGAGATCATGCTGGATAAAAAGTTCGGCGCTTCCGGCAACCATGTGGTCGTGGAGGAGTTCCTCACCGGCCCCGAGGTCAGCGTCCTCAGCTTCACCGACGGCAAGGTGGTCAAGCCGATGGTATCCTCCATGGACCACAAGCGCGCCAACGACCACGACACCGGCCTGAACACCGGCGGCATGGGCACCGTCGCCCCCAACCCCTACTACACCCCGGCCATCGCCGCCGAGTGCATGGAGAAGATCTTCCTGCCCACCATCAAGGCCATGAACGCCGAGGGCTGCCCCTTCAAGGGCTGTCTCTACTTCGGCCTCATGCTCACCCCGGACGGCCCGAAGGTCATCGAGTACAACTGCCGCTTCGGCGACCCCGAGACGCAGGTGGTGCTGCCCCTGCTGGAGAGCGACCTGCTGAAGATCATGACCGCCTGCACCGAGGGCACGCTGGCCGACACCGAGGTGAAGTTCTCCGACGGCGCGGCTGCCTGCGTCATCCTCGCTTCTGGCGGCTACCCTGTGGCCTACGAGAAGGGCAAGCCCATCACCGGCCTTGTGGACGGTCAGCTGCCCGATGAGCCGGACGTCACGGTCTACCACTCCGGCACGGCCATCGCCGAGGACGGTCAGCTCGTCACCAACGGCGGCCGCGTGCTGGGCGTGACGGCCACTGCGCCCGGCCTGCCCCGGGCCATCGCCATCGCCTACGAGGCCGCAGAGCACATCCACTTCGACAAGCTGCACAAGCGCACCGACATCGGGATGCGGGCGCTGAAGGCGCTGGCGGAAGAATAACCTCTCAGTCTGCTTCGCAGACAGCTCCCCTATCGAGGGGAGCCTCTGGCGAAGAGGAAAACTTCTCCGATATGCCAAGGCCTCCTCTCGGTAGGGGAGGTGGCGCGGCGGAGAGGTTCCGCCCGGACGGAAAAATCGATACAGGAGGGAAATACCCAATGGTATATCGTATCTATGTTGAAAAGAAACCCGGCTTCGACGGCGAGGCCCAGAGCCTGCGCAACGAGCTGGTCTCGCTGCTGGGCATCAAGGAGCTGAGCGGCCTGCGGCTGCTCAACCGCTACGACGTGGAGGGCATCGACGAGGCATTGTTCGAGCAGTGCGTGCCCACTGTGTTCAGCGAGCCGCCGGTGGACAATACCTATGCGGAGCTGCCCGCTGCGGACGGCTGCGTGTCTTTTGCCGTGGAGTACCTGCCCGGCCAGTTCGACCAGCGCGCCGACTCTGCCGCCGAGTGCATCCAGCTCATCAGTCAGGGCGAGCGCCCGCTGGTGCGCTCTGCCCGCGTCTACCTGCTGGAGGGCACCCTGACCGACGAGCAGCTGGCTGAGATCAAGAAATACGTCATCAACCCCGTGGAGGCCCGCGAGGCTTCGCTGGACACCAAGGCTACCCTGAAGATGGAGTATCCCGTCCCCACCGAGGTGGCTGTTCTGGACGGCTTCAACGAGCTGGACGAGGAGGGCCTGAAGAAGTTCATCGATGAGAAGGGCCTTGCGATGGACCTCGGCGACATCAAGTTCTGTCAGGAGTATTTCCGCTCGGAGAAGCGCGACCCGACCATTACTGAGATCAAGATGATCGACACCTACTGGTCCGATCACTGCCGCCATACCACCTTCGGCACCATTCTGGACGACGTCCAGATCGACGATGCCGTGGTGCAGAAGGCATTTGACCGCTACATGGCCATGCGCGCCGACCTTGGCCGCGAGAACAAGCCCCGCTGCATGATGGACCTTGCCACCATCGGTGCCAAGGAGCTGAAAAAGCAGGGTATCCTGAAGAACCTCGATGAGTCTGAGGAGATCAACGCCTGCACCGTCAAGATCAAGTGCGATGTCAACGGCAAGGACGAGGACTGGCTCTTCCTCTTCAAGAATGAGACCCACAACCATCCCACCGAGATCGAGCCGTTCGGCGGTGCGGCCACCTGCATCGGCGGTGCCATCCGTGATCCCCTGTCCGGCCGCAGCTACGTCTATCAGGCCATGCGCGTCACCGGCGCAGGCGACCCCCTCAAGCCCGTCAGCGAGACCCTGCCCGGCAAGCTGCCTCAGCGCAAGCTGGTGACGACCGCTGCCGCCGGTTATTCCTCCTACGGCAACCAGATCGGCCTCGCCACTGGTCAGGTGGATGAGATCTATCATCCCGGCTATGTGGCAAAGCGTATGGAGATCGGTGCTGTCGTGGGTGCGACCCCCGCTTCCCACGTCCGCCGCGAGTGCCCCGCCCCCGGCGACGTCATCGTCCTGCTGGGCGGCCGCACCGGCCGTGACGGCATCGGCGGCGCTACCGGCTCCTCCAAGGCCCACAAGCTGGACAGCCTCGAGCACTGCGGTGCCGAGGTGCAGAAGGGCAACGCCCCCATCGAGCGCAAGCTGCAGCGCCTGTTCCGCCGCGAGGATGCCTGCAAGATGATCAAGCGCTGCAACGACTTCGGCGCAGGCGGCGTCTCCGTTGCCATCGGCGAGCTGGCCGACGGCCTGTATATCGACCTGAATAAGGTCACGAAGAAGTACGACGGCCTCGACGGCACCGAGCTGGCCATCAGCGAGAGTCAGGAGCGGATGGCCGTGGCGCTGGCCCCCGAGGATGTGGACAAGTTCATCGCCATTGCCACTGAGGAGAACCTTGAGGCCACCCCCGTGGCGAAGGTCACGGAAGAAAAGCGTCTGAACATGGTGTGGAACGGCAAGTCCATCGTCAACATCAGCCGCGAGTTCCTGAACTCCAACGGTGCCGAGAAGCACCAGAACGTCCACATCGAGAAGGGCACTGTCTGGCAGCCCCAGTGGGCCGGTGTGACCTTCGAGCAGAAGATGAAGAACATGGTGGGCGACCTGAACGTCTGCAGCAAGAAGGGCCTTTCGGAGCGGTTCGACTCCACCATCGGCGCAGCCACCGTGCTGATGCCCTTCGGCGGCGCACGCCAGCTGACCCCCCAGAACGCCATGGTGGCCAAGCTGCCGGTGGACGGCGAGACCAACACCTGCTCCGGCATGGCATGGGGCTACAACCCCTATCTGACGAGCGCCGACCAGTATGTGGGCGCGCAGATGGCCGTGATCGAGAGCGTGACCAAGCTGGTGGCCAGCGGCTTCCGCTATGAGGACGCCTACCTGACGTTCCAGGAGTATTTCGAGCGTCTGGGCAATGTGCCGGAGCGCTGGGGCAAGCCGCTGGCCGCTCTGCTGGGCGCTCTGGATGCCCAGATGGGCCTCGGTATCGCCTCCATCGGCGGCAAGGATAGTATGTCCGGCTCCTTCGAGCAGCTGGATGTGCCTCCCACGCTGGTGTCCTTCGCCACGGCCATCGGCAAGGCCAGCCGCGTCGTCTCCACCGAGTTCAAGAAGCCGGAGAGCACGGTCGTCCTCCTCCGGCCCATCCTCGATCCGGCGACCGGCTGTCCCAACTTCTTCTCCCTGAAAGCCAACTATAAGATCGTCGAGCAGATGATGGAGGAGGGCATCGTGGCCTCCGCCTGCTCTGTGGGCTACGGCGGTCTGGCCGAGGCCCTCTTCAAGATGGGTCTGGGCAACCGCATCGGCTTCAAGATGATGACCAAGATGTCTACTCACGATATGTTCAAGCCCATGTACGGCTCCATCGTGCTGGAGATGGTCTCCGACGCCCCGGCCGGTGAGCTGCTGGGCGAGACCACGGCGGACTACGTCTTCGAGTGCTGCGGCGACAAGCTGGATATGGCACAGCTGCAGGAGATCTGGGAGTCCAAGCTCGAGCCGGTCTACCCCTACCGCAAGTCCGGCCCCGTCGTCGAGAAGATCAGCGGCAGCCTGACCGCTCCCGCTGCGCCCAAGATCGGCGTGGCAAAGCCGAAGGTCATCATCCCGGTCTTCCCGGGCACCAACTGCGAGTACGACACCGCCCGCGCCTTTGCCCGCGCCGGTGCTGACCCCGAGGTGCTGGTCATCCGCAACCTGACCCCCGCTGACGTCACTGCCAGCTGCGAGGCACTGGTGAAGGCCATCAACGAGAGCCAGATCGTCATGCTGCCCGGCGGCTTCTCCGGCGGCGATGAGCCGGACGGCAGCGCCAAGTTCATCGCCTCCTTCTTCCGCAGCCCGGCCGTCACCGAGGCGGTCCGCGATCTGCTGCAGCACCGTGACGGCCTGATGCTGGGCATCTGCAACGGTTTCCAGGCCCTCATCAAGCTGGGTCTGGCCGCTTACGGCGACATCCGCCCCATCACGTCCTACGACCCGACCCTGACCTTCAACACCATCGGTCGCCACCAGAGTATGCTGGTGCGCACCCGCATCGCTTCCACCGGCAGCCCGTGGCTGTCCAAGTGCAGCGTGGGCGACCAGCACACCGTGGCCATCAGCCACGGCGAGGGACGCTTTGTGGCACCTCAGAGCGTGCTGGATACCCTCATCGCCAACGGCCAGATCGCAACGCAGTACGTCGATCAGGACGGCAACCCCAGCATGGACCTGCGGTATAACCCCAACGGCTCCGTCCTCGCCATCGAGGGCATCACCAGCCCGGACGGCCGCGTCTTTGGTAAGATGGGCCACTCGGAGCGCAGCGGCGAGTACCTCTACAAGAATGTCACCGGCGATAAGTATCAGCCGATCTTCGAGGGCGGCGTGGACTATTTCAAGATTTGATGGTAGAATAAGAAAAACCTCTCCGTCACGGCTTTGCCGTGCCACCTCCCCTATCGAGGGGAGGCTTTGGCAGGGCGGAAAACTTTACCTCTTCGCCAGAGGCTCCCCTCGGTAGGGGAGCTGTCGAGCGATAGCGAGACTGAGAGGTTGAGCCTTTTGCAAAATTTACCCAAGGAGGACAGCTTAATGTCTCAGCATGACCGTTATATCAGCCCCTTTTCCACCCGATATGCCTCCGATGAGATGCAGTACATCTTCTCGGATGACAACAAGTTCCGCACCTGGCGCCGTCTGTGGGTGGCGCTGGCCCGGGCCGAGATGAAGCAGGGCCTGACCAATATCACCCCCGAGATGGTGGCCGAGCTGGAAGCTCATGTGGACGACATCAACTATGAGGTCGCCATCGAGAGGGAGAAGCTGGTGCGCCACGACGTTATGAGCCATGTCTACGCCTACGGCCAGCAGTGCCCCAAGGCAGCAGGCATCATCCATCTGGGCGCCACCAGCTGCTACGTCGGCGACAACACCGACATCATCGTGATGCGTCAGGGCCTTGAGCTGGTGCGCAAGAAGCTCATCGGCGTGCTGGCAAAGCTGGCCAAATTTGCCGAGGAGTACAAGGATATGCCCTGCATGGCCTACACCCACTGCCAGCCCGCCCAGCCCACCACCGTGGGCAAGCGTGCCACCCTGTGGGCCAACGAGCTGGTGATGGACCTCAACGAGATCGACCACCGCCTTGCGACCCTGCAGCTGCGCGGCGTCAAGGGCACCACCGGTACGCAGGCCTCTTTCATGGAGCTGTTCAAGGGCGACGCCGATAAGATCCGCGCCGTGGATGCCTCTATCGCCGAGGAGATGGGCTTCGACCGCGAGGCCGTTATCCCGGTGTCCGGTCAGACCTACAGCCGCAAGGTGGATGCTTTCATCCTGAATGCTCTGGCCGGCATCGGCCAGAGCTGCATGAAGTTTGCCACCGACCTGCGCCTGCTGGCCAACTTCAAGGAGATGGAAGAGCCTTTTGAGAAGAACCAGATCGGTTCCTCTGCCATGCCCTACAAGCGCAACCCCATGCGCTGCGAGCGCATCTGCGCACTGAGCCGCTACCTGATGGTGGATGTGCTCAATCCCAGCTTCACCACTGGCACCCAGTGGTTCGAGCGGACGCTGGATGACAGCGCCAACAAGCGGGTGGCAATGGCCGAAGGCTTCCTCGCCACCGACGCCATCCTGAACATCATGCTCAACGTCACCGACGGCATCGTGGTCTACCCGAAGGTCATCCGCAGCCGCCTGATGGCGGAGCTGCCCTTCATGGCCAGCGAGAACATCATGATGCAGGCCGTGGAGAAGGGCGGCAACCGTCAGGAGCTGCACGAGCGCCTGCGCCAGCACGCCATCGCCGCCGGCAAGCAGGTCAAGGAAGAGGGCCTGCCCAACGATATGGTAGACCGTGTCGCCGCTGACCCCGCCTTTGGCCTGACCAAGGAAGAGATCACAGCGGGCCTTGTGCCCGAAAACTTCGTGGGCCGTGCTCCCCAGCAGGTGGAGGAGTTCATTGCCCACATCCTCAAGCCCATTTTCGACACGAATCCGGATGCTGTGGAGCAGCATGCGAATCTGAGTGTCTAAGGCTTCAAAACATTAGCTCACAAAGGGAGAACGCTGCTGCGCGTTCTCTCTTTTGTTTTGAGACAAAGCTTTTTGGGGCACTGCAAAAGCCTCTCCCAAAGGAAGAGCCTTGAACCGTTCTACCTAAAATGCTACAATATATCCGCACAAAACATTGAGAATCAGGAGAACACCATGCGACTCGACAAATATCTGGCCGAGACGGCCCAATGCACCCGGAGCGAGGCCAAGGCGCTGCTGGCAAAAGGGCGCGTCACCGTGAACGGCGCGGTCTGCAAGAAAGGGGACACCCAGCTGAAGGCCGCCGATGCCGTGGCAGTGGACGGCAGGGCGCTTGATTACCAGCAGTTCGTCTACCTCATGCTCAACAAGCCCGAGGGCGTCGTCAGCGCCTCCACCGACAAGAGGAACACCACCGTCGTCGATCTGGTGGGGGACGCCTACCCCCGGCGGGAGCTGTTCCCGGCGGGGCGGCTGGACAAGACCAGCACCGGCTTTGTCCTGCTGACGGACGACGGCGGCTTTGCCCACGACATCCTCGCGCCCAAGCGCCATGTCTCCAAGACCTACACCGTCACCATCGACACCCCGCTGACGGAGGAGATGCGCGCAGGCTTTGCCGCCGGCGTCACGCTGGCCGACGGCACGGCCCTCTCTCCGGCAGAGGTGTCTGCCCTTACGCCCGACGGCCTGACCGTCCGCGTCCTGCTGCGGCAGGGCGTCTACCACCAGATCAAGCGGATGTTCGGCATCTACGGCGCGGGCGTCAATGCTCTCCACCGGGACGCTATCGGCGGCCTTATGCTGGACGAGAGCCTTGCGCCGGGCCAGTGGAGGGAGCTGACCGCCGACGAAGTGGCGAAAATTACCACGGGGTGAGGCGGCGCTTTTCACCCCTTTTTCAAAAAAGTATCACAATTTGCCGGTAAAATAGCTCTCAGAACCACGCAGAAAGGCCCTTTTTGGCCCTGAAAATGCCCCGAAAGATAATTTCAACAAGAAAGAAGAATTTTTTTTGGTGAAATATGTTGCAAAAGTAAATTCTTTTGTGTAAAATATAAAATGTAATGCGGCGAAATTGTTGAAAATCACAATCCCGCCACCTGCGGTTTGCACAAGAGAGGAAAAGGGGTATCCATTTATGGCCAATAGAGTATTTCAGAGCGTGATCTACCAGATGAAGGACGCGATCGACCGTGTGGTCGGCGTGGTGGATGAGACCGGCGCTGTCATCTCCTGCTCGGAGCTGAATCTGATCGGCGAGGTGCGCGAGGGCTTTATGGCAGAGCGTCTGACGGCCGGAGACCGCTTCGTGCGGGATGGCTACACCTATCAGCAGTTCTCCAGCGCAAAGCATAACGATTATGCCGTCTTCGTGGAAGGCGCTGACGAGACTGCGGGCCAGTTCGCCGCGCTGCTGTCCATCAGCCTCCAGAGCATCAAGCAGTATCACGACGAGAAGTTCGACAAGTCCAACTTTATCAAGAACGTGGTGCTGGACAATATCCTGCCCGGCGACATCTACGCCAAGGCCCGCGAGTTGCACTTTGCCACCGACGTCTCCCGGGTGGTGTTCATCGTCCGCGTCACCAGCGGCGGCGACATCTCCGCTTACGACGTGGTGAGCAGCCTGTTCCCCGATAAGCAGAAGGATTTCGTCTTCAACATCAGCGAGACGGACACCGTTCTGGTCAAGGAGATCCGCAAGGGCATCGACCGCTCCGATATGGAGAAGCTGGCTGCCAGCATCGTGGATACCCTGTCCGGAGAGCATTACATCAAGGCTGTCGTGGGCATCGGCACCCCCATCGCCAACGTGAAGGATCTGGCCACTTCCTTTAAGGAAGCGCAGATCGCCATGGAGGTCAGCAAGGTGTTCGATACCGAGAAGCAGATCATCCGCTACGACAATCTGGGCATCGCACGCCTCATTTATCAGCTGCCCACCACGGTCTGCGAGATGTTCCTGCGCGAGGTGTTCAAGCAGGGCAGCATCGAGAGTCTGGATCAGGAGACCCTCTTCACCATCCAGCGCTTCTTCGAGAACAACCTGAACGTCTCCGAGACCAGCCGCGGCCTGTTCGTCCACCGCAATACGCTGGTGTACCGTCTGGAAAAGATCAAAAAGCTGACCGGTCTGGATCTGCGTGAGTTCGACGACGCTATCGTGTTCAAGGTAGCGCTCATGGTCAAGAAGTACCTGTCCAACAATCCGGCCAAATATTGATATTTCGTCTCAGCCGCCCCGGCTGCGGACGCCGAAACCGGCCGCTCGACCCCGATGCTGGCCGGTTTCTTTTGTTATAGCCTGTATGGACAACCTTTCCGTCACGGCTGACGCCGTGCCGCAACCCGGCCTTGTCGAGCGAAGCGAGACTGAGAGGTTTAAGCTTGGAACTTCTGTACCAAATAACTTTTCAGGAGCAAGATACTCATGATAGATTTTGAACATGTCACCAAGATATACAAGAGGAGCGACAAGCCCGCGCTGGAGGACATCGACTTCCATGTGGCAGACGGCGAGTTCGTCTTTCTGGTGGGACACTCCGGTGCAGGCAAGTCCACCCTGCTCAAGCTCATCCTCCGGGAGGAGCTGCCCACAGAGGGCCGCGTGCTCGTGGACGGCAAGGATGTCGCCCGGCTGCGCCGGGGCAAAGTGCCCTATCTCCGCCGCCAGATGGGCATCATCTTTCAGGACTTCCGCCTCATCCCGACCATGACGGTCTACGAGAACATCGCCTTTGCGATGCACGTCACCAACATCGGCAAGAAGGACATCAAGGAGCGGGTCAACTATATGCTGGAGCTGGTGCATCTGGAGGATAAGGCAAAGGTCTACCCCGAGTTCCTCTCCGGCGGCGAGCAGCAGCGGGTGGCCGTGGCCCGCGCTCTGGCCCACAGCCCTCGTCTGGTCATCGCGGACGAGCCTACCGGCAACATCGACCCCGAGATGAGCCTTGAGATGATGGAGCTGCTGGAGCGGGTGAGCGAAATGGGCATCACAGTGCTGGTCGTCACCCACGAGCATGAGCTGGTGCGCCGGTTCAACCGCCGCACCGTCACCCTGAAGAACGGCCGCATCATCTCCGACGTCCCGGCCAGCTTCGGCGAGGAGGTGCACGCATGAAAATCTCGACGTTTGGTTTCCTGACCCGGCGCGGCGTGCGCAACCTCGGCAAGCACTGGGCCATGACCATTGCCTGCATCGCCTCGCTCAGCGTCTGCATGACCCTGAACACCTTCGCCAGTCTCGTCGAGGTGAACGTGGACAGCATGGTCAACTATCTGGGCACTCAGAACGAGATGGTGGTCTATGTGGACCCCGAGGCCGACAACACCCTCATCGAGTCGGTCGGCGCGGCCATCGGCAGCACCGCAGGGGTGAGCCGGGTGCAGTATATGTCCAAAGAGGACGTCCTGAACCAGTACAAGGGCTATATGTCCGAGTACGCCGACCTACTGGACGAGTTCGAGAACGACAACCCCTTTAAAGCAAATTACCGCGTCTCCCTGTCAGATCTGAATCAGATGGAGGCCATGAGCAGGAAATTCGAGGCCATTGAGGGCGTCTACAGCGTCACAGCCCCCATCGAGATGACCAAGACCTTCGTGGACGTCCAGAAGGCCGTCACCAAGGCCGGGCGGATCGTCGTGCTGGTGCTGATGGCGGTGAGCATCATCACGGTGGGCACCACCATCCGGCTGAGCGTCTTTGCCCGCCGCCGCGAGATCGAGATCATGAAGTACGTCGGCGCCACCAACGCCCTCGTCACCCTGCCCTTCGTCATCGAGGGTCTGGTGATGGGCCTCATCTCCGGCATCATCACGGCGGCGGCCAGCATCGGCGGCTACGCCTATATCGTGGAGATCTCGCCCACACTGGGCAGTCTGTGGCAGATGCTCATGGGCATGGCTCTGGTGCCGCTGGAAAACGTCTGGCCCACCATCCTGACCTACAGCCTCGTGGCGGGCGCTCTGGTGGGCGGTCTGGGCAGTATGTTCTCCATCCGCAAGCACCTTAATGTGTAAGGAGGGCCTACTGTGTATCACGATAAGCATTCCGCAGGCTTCGTCCTGCGCCACTCGCCCCGCCATGCAAAGCCCTCCGGCCACTCGGTCATGATGCGTGCTGCCTGCGCTTTTGTGGCGGCGGCCTGCCTTGTGCTGAGCATGACGGTCTATCCGGCCAGCGCGGCCACCAGCATGAGTTCGCTGCAGAATAAGCTGGATAAGCTCTCCCAGTCTATCCAGCAGCATAAGACAGAGCTGAACAACGCCAAGAAGAAGGAAGCTGCCGCAAAGGCCCTCGAGTCTGAGCTGAAGGAAAAGGTCTCGGTGATCCAGAGCCAGATCAGCGTGCTTCAGGGCCAGATCGCCGAGGTGCAGAACAGCATCGGCGTCAAGGAGCAGCAGATCAGCGCCAAGCAGGCCGAGATCGCCCAGAAGGAGCAGGACATCGCCGACCAGTGGGAAGGCTTCAAGAGCCATATGGCCGCGATGCAGGAGCTGCGGGACGGCGGCAGCGTGGCCATGCTCAGCTCGGTGAACGACCTGTACGAGCTGCTGACCTTCAACGAGGTCATGCAGGACATCTCGGTGAAGGATACCGAGATCCTTGATACCATGAAAGCCGCCCGTGAGAGCCTTGTGAACGACCGCACCCAGCTTGTGGCGGAGCGCACCCAGCTGCAGAACAAAAAGGCCGAGCTGAGTGCCCAGAACAAGCAGATGCAGAGCAAGCAGAGCGAGCTGAACTCCAGCGTCAAGGAGGCCCGCCTGAGCGCCGCCGAGGCCCAGCAGGCCCAGAAGGACGCGCAGGCGGCCATCGAGTCGGATGAGATGAACTACGAGGCCGTCAAGAAGGAGATCCAGAAGCTCATCGCAGCCGCAGCGGCCAGCAAGCCGCAGCTGAGCTTCAGCGGCTTCATCTGTCCCCTCAAGAGCTATACCCGCATCTCCAGTGAATACGGCTGGCGCAAGAACCCCGTCTCGGGTGTCAACAAGCTCCACGCGGGCACCGACTTCGCCGCCCCCGCCGGCACCCCCATCTACGCAGCCGCCAGCGGCTATGTGCAGGTGGCCGGATGGTCCAGCGGCGGCTACGGCAACTACGTCATCATCTACCACGGCAAAATGTCGGACGGCAACGCCTACTCCACCCTCTACGGCCATATGCGCTCGGTGGCAACGTCGGCGGGCAAGTACGTCAAGCAGGGCGAACTCATCGGCTATGTCGGCTCTACCGGCAACTCGACGGGCAACCATCTCCACCTTGAGGTGTGGAAGGGCGGCTCCAAGGCCAATGCAGTCAATCCCCGTGGTTATATTCCTATGAAATAATACTGTGTCGAGGGGTCAAAGGAGGCCATAAGGCGAAATGAACGAGCAAAAACGCAAGCGTATCCTTCGGGCGGGCTGTCTGCTGCTGGCGGGAGTATTCCTGCTGTCGGTGCTGGGCAGCGTCGTCCTGATGCTTTTGGTCTGAACCGGGGAGGAAAACTGAATGAACCGTAAAATTTCCGTAGGGATGACTGTGACCATCGTCATTCTGGCAATGACGGTCACATTTTCCATCACGATGCTGCTGGCGATGCGGCTGTTTGACCGCACCGTCACCAGCGTGAAGGAAAAGGAGAGCATGTACAACAAGGTGGCCGAAGTAGACCGCTATGTGCGTGCCAACGACTACTACGACATCGACGAGACGATGCTGTACGACCGTCTGACCGCAGGCTATCTGCTGGGCACCGGCGACAAGTATGCCCGCTACTACACCGCCTCGGCCTACACCGACCTGCTCAATGCCCAGAGCGGCAAGCTGATCGGCATCGGCGTGGAGCTGGCCATCGACCAGTCCGGCTACGCCAAGGTCACCAAGGTGTACGACGAGTCCCCCGCAAAGGAGGCCGGCCTGCAAAAGGGCGATTACATCATCACCATCGACGGCACGGACGTCAAGAGTCTGGGCAGCGCAGAGGCCGTCCAGAACAAGCTCCGGGGCGAGAGTGGCATCACCGTCAATGTGGTCTGGCTGGACAGCGAGAACGCCCAGCACGCCGCTGACCTGACCCACTACGGTTTCACGGCCAACAGCGTCGATTCCGCCATGGTGCAGGACAATGTGGGCTATATCAAGATCTGGCAGTTCGACAACTCCACCCCCAGTGAGCTGGACTTTGCCCTGCGCAGCCTGACCGCCAGCGGTGCGCAGAGCTTCGTGTTCGACCTGCGCGACAACAGCGGCGGCATCCTCGACGATGCCATCAGCTGTATCGACCTCGTCGCACCGGAAGGTGTGCTGGCCTATGCCGAGGATAAGACCGGAAACCGCACCCTGCTGGGCAGCAGCACCGACGACACCGTCATCAGCCAGCCCTCCGTCTGCCTCGTGAACGAGAACACCGCCAGCGCGGCAGAGCTGTTTGCGTCCAGCCTGCGCTCCCTGTGCGGCGCACGCCTCGTGGGCAGCAGCACCATGGGCAAGGGCACCATCCAAAGCAGCCCTCAGCGCCTCTCGGACGGCAGTGCTGTGGTGGTCACGGTGGCTAAGCTCATCTGCGGCGACGGCTCCTGCTTCGACGGCACCGGCCTGACCGTGGACGTGGAGCGTCCACTGACCCCGGACGAGCAGGTAAGCTATTACGACTACACTCTCGACACCGACCCCCAGATCCAGCGTGCCGTCAGCTGCGCACAGCAGCTCACCGGCACCACCACCGTAGGCGGCGTGAACGATGCCGACCTCGCAGCAGACTCCGCCGCCGCCTCTTCCGAGGCAGCAGGGGAGGGCGAGGCTTCCTCGGAGGCAGTTGCTTCCAGCGTGGAAAGCGCGTCTTGAGATAAGAGAAAGGAAAAAACACTATGCCGGAGCTGACCGACCTCTCCGTGATCCGTACCCTGTGCGAAAAATACGATTTTGCGCTTTCCAAGGGTTTTGGACAGAACTTCATCATCAATCCCGGCCTGCCTCCGAAGATCGTGGATGCCAGCGGCGTCGATAAGAACTGGGGCGTGCTGGAGATCGGCCCCGGCATCGGTGTGCTGACCAAAGAGCTGGCCAGCCGCGCCGCCAAGGTGGTGTCCATCGAGGTGGACGAGCGTCTGCCGCCTCTGCTGGCCGAAACAATGGCCGGTGTGGATAATTTTAAGCTGATATTACAAGATGTTTTGAAAGTGGATCTCCGTGCCCTCATTGAGGAGGAGTTCCCCGGGATGCCGGTGGCCGTCTGCGCCAATCTGCCCTACTACATCACCAGCCCCATCGTCATGAAGCTGTTGGGCGACCGCCTGCCCATCCAGAACCTGACGGTCATGGTGCAGAAGGAGGCCGCCGACCGTCTGGCTGCTGCGCCCGGCACCCGCGCCTCCAGCGCCATCAGCTGTGCTGTGAGCTACTACGCCACCTCCAAGCTGATGTTTACTGCCGCGCCGGGCAGTTTCTACCCGGCCCCAAAAGTCACCAGCGCCGTCGTGCGGATGGACATCCGCCCCGCTCCTGCCGTGCAGGTGAAGGATGAGGACGGTTATTTCGCCCTCATCCGCGCGGCCTTTGGCCAGCGCCGCAAGACCGCAGCCAACGCCATCGCCAGTGGTCTCGGCCTGCAAAAGGAGAAAATCATCGCCGCCATCGAGGCGGCGGGCTTTGATGCCCGCATCCGCCCTGAGGCCCTGACCCTAGAAGATTTCGCCGCCATCCAGCGGGCAATGGCCGCACAGTAACACTCACGAAACCACTCAGGTGCCCCGCCGTTCTGTCAGGAGCGGCGGGGCGCTTTCGCATTCTGAGGCAGAAGCCGCAGAAGATATTGACAACCGGGGAAGTTTCTGGTATTCTACTAAAGTACCCTGCGCGATGCGAGAGGGTACGCTTTGCTGGTGTGGCGCAATGGCAGCGCAACTGATTTGTAATCAGTGGGTTGCAGGTTCAACTCCTGTCACCAGCTCCAAGAAAAACCCCACGATTGACCGTTGAAAATACGGTGTAAATCGTGGGGTTTCTTGCTTTACATAGGCTTCGAAAGGGCTGGAAAGTGCCTTGTTTGTGCCTTGCCGGTCAAAAAACAATCTGCCGTGTGCCTCACAATGTGCCTTGCGCCGGATGCCCGGCGGGGCGGTTTTGTGCCTGTTTACCGCCTGTTTGATAGCAAAAAAGCCTGTCCGGTGTTGTAGCCGGGCGGGCTCTTGTGCTATATGGGGTTCAGTACCCTTTCAAGATGTTCAGTGCATCCAGTGTCTTTGCTGTGTCCAGCAGTTCAGCTTGTGACTTGTCAATGGCTTCAATGATGCTCCACAGAAGTGTGTAATACATGGGCAGTTCGTGCCAGAGGGCTTCCAAATCGTACTTACTGCAATCGGCTTCCCGATTGAGTTCATCCGCCTTGCCGCGTGCGGTCATCCAGCTGTCCATGATAAAGAGAAGGTTCTTCAGGTCGGCCAGACGCCCCATCGTAGTTCCCACGTCCAACGCTTCCACTTGCTTTGCAGTCAGGATCATTGTCTTGCCCCCCTTCAGGCTTTGATAATGCCGCTTGCGAATATCCAGACCAGCCGCACCTTGTCCGGTGCTGCCTTCTGCAGACGGGTGTTGATTGCGTCGATCATGTTCTCCTTCTGGTCGCCCGGATCGCCAAAGAACAGGGCGTCCACGCTGGTGTCAAGCAGAGCTGCCAGTGTCTTGGCCTCGCAAAGCCGGAACTCGGTCTCCCCGTTCAGCTTCTTATTCAGCGTGTTGGTGGATATCTGCAGCGCTCTTGCCACGTTCTCCTGCTTCAGACCGCGCTCCCGGATCATTGCTCGAATGTCATTCATTGTGACTTCCTCCTTATGTCGGTTCCCGGCGGTAAGGGGTCACTGTTTTGGTGACACCTGCCGGGGTTATGAAATTTTGGCTAGGTCAGATTGGCATAGTGTAAGGCTCTACCGTCTGCCATTCTGGCATAGTGTAGCTAATACAAACCGGGCTAGACTGTGCCATTTTGGCATAGTGCGAATACGATTCTACGTTGTTTCTTCTTTTTCCGGACTATGCCAATTTGGCAGACATATACTATATATAGCCATCTATACCCGAAAAAAGTGTGCGGCTTTAGAGCCGGGGAAAGCAGGGGTCAAGGGGAAGAAAACGAGGGCGGGGCCTATGGGCCTACTGAATAGAATTCGCTGAATGCCTTGCCCGGTGTTGTCTTCCCTTTGCTCCCGTTCTTTTGTTGGTGTGGTCAATGATAAAGAATCATCCATCATCCAACCAGCGGAAGCAGAACGAATAGTCATTTGCTGTCCGGGTTGATTTTCCGCTGCGGTCGGTCTGAATGAACCCCGCCCCCTCTAGTTCTTTGATATACCGGGCAAGTGATCGGGGCGGTATCCCGTACTGTTCCGCCTTTGATGCTGGAATCTGAAAGTTGATGCTCCCGGCGGCTTCCATTGCACAGCAGATGTAGAGCTTGAAAGCGCCTGCGCTCAGACTGCGGAACTTTTCATGAAACAGCAGGGAATTGCCGATCTGAACAAACCGGGCCTCTCTGCAGTCCCTTTTTGCGCTCATCCAGCGCGGTAGAGGCTTTGCACTGCTCTTTGCCATCCACTTTCACCTTTTTCCCCGGCGGGCTTCACATACCCCCGCCGGGCCTTCCTGATCGTGTTACTGCGCTTCCAGCAGCTTCACCTGTGATGCACCGAAGAACGATGCCCGGTAGATCTGGCCGTCTCCCTTGCTGCTGTGAATCAGCACTGCCTGAAACAGGGCCTTTGCACCGTGCTCCACCATGTACCCGGCGGCTTTCCAGCCTGCCCAAGTGTTTACCGGCTCGGTGATCCCGGCGGCCTGCCGGGCTTCCTCGATGCGCTGGGCGTTGACCGGGGCAGCCTTTGCGCTGTTCCATGCCCGGTGCAGGGCTTCGGCAAAGCTGCTCACGCCCTTGCGGTACAGCTTCCATGCCTTGTGCATGATCTCGGAGAGATTGTACTTTTTCATCGTTATGACCTCGCTTCTTTACTTGCGGGCCAGCCTTTGGTATAATGGGGCTGACCTCATTTGTGGGTTTGGCTCGGTGTGTGTTTGGTAGACGGCACCGAGCCATTTTCTTTTATACAGCTGATCGGGAAGTGGGTTACTGACTTAGCATGCGTTCACGGCTTACAGCGCTCCCGGTTCTTACTTCGCCCCTTGCCTTCCGGTCGTGCTTCCCTTGCTGTGTCTTTATTATATACCATTGCACAAGTACATTCAATATACGGAATGCACAAAGATTTACCATTGCATAAGTACAAATTGTACACTTGCGCAAGTGTATTGAATGCGCTATAATAGAGTAGAAAAGAGGTGTTAGCATGGGAACAGCCAGAACAAAGGCAAACAATAAATGGAACGCAAAGGCATATGATCGCGTGAATCTCGTTCTGAAAAAAGAAACCAGCCCCACGAAGGATGAAGTTCAGGCGGCGGCAGATGCCAAAGGCGAAAGCCTGAACGCCTATATTGTGGAAGCGATTCGGCAGCGGCTTGAATCGGATATACCCACAGAGGGCACCGCCGGGGAAGTAGAAAAGAGTGAGGTGTAATCATGGCAAATACCTGTCCTGTATGCGGCGGCAAGCTGGGCCTGCTGAACCGTGAGAAAAGCGCGGACGGCCTGATCTGCGCCAGCTGCAGCAACTTTTTCTATTCTAAGCTGGGTTTCCGGGCAGCAAAGCAGTCAACAGCCGCCCTTGCGGACTACTGGGCTACACTGGAACAGCGTCGGAAGGTGTTCAAAGAAACCGATTCCATCTATGATGGTGACGCGCTCTTTGTGTCCATCGACAAAACTAACCGGCTGTTTTGCTTTGGGCACCGCAGCGGTGATAAAGGCCCTCGCATGATCTACAGCTTTGATGAAGTCGCCGGTTATGAATCTGATATGCCTGACGATTTGACGGTGACAGAGACCAAAGGAGGCATTGGCCGGGCCGTGATCGGTGCAGCCGTTGCCGGTCCTGTGGGTGCGATCGTGGGCGCTGCCACCGCTAAAACAGAGACCCGCAAGGGCCGCAGTAAAGAGAGCGTGTCTATTTACTTTGCGCTTCCACTGGGCGAAAGCAGCTTGCCGACAACGGTTTATCCCGGCGGAATGACTGCGTTTCTCAAGAGCTGCAAAGTCAGCCAGGAGAAGCCGCAGGCTGCCGCTCCGGCTGCCCCCAGCGCCGCTGATGAGCTTTTGAAGTTTAAGCAGCTACTGGATATGGGCGCTATTACGGAAGCAGAGTACAATGCCAAGAAAGCCCAACTGCTGGGTTTGTGACGCCGGGGAGGAATGAACATGGAAGAACTGTATAAGCAGCTGGCAGCACTCGCCCGCCAGCATGGAGCCCGGCGGCTTGTGCTGTTCGGTTCTCGTGCCAGAGGGGACAACCGCTATAACAGTGATGTGGATCTGGCCGTGTATGGGATGCCAGAGAGCAATCGGGCAAACTTCTGGATGGACTGCGAGGACTTGCCCACGCTGCTGAAATTTGACATCGTGCATATCACGGACGGTATGAACCCGGTGTTTATCGAAAATATCAAGAAGGACGGTGTAACCCTTTATGCTGCAGAAGATTGAGCACTATATCAGCGCGCTGGCGCAGCTGGAACAGGCTGTAGTCATCTACCAGAAAAGCCAGCAAGATGCCCTTTACCGTGACGGCCTGATCCAGCGGTTTGAGTTCACGGTGGAGCTGGCATGGAAGTCCATCAAGGAGTATCTGGAAGATCAAGGCAGCACAACGCCCATTGCCACCCCGCGCGCCGTGCTGAAAGAAGCCTTTGCCGCCGGTATCATTCAAGACGCGGACGAATGGAACAAGATCATCACGGCCCGCAACATCACTTCCCACGTCTACGATGAAAAGACCGCCGAGGATGTGGCTGCACAGATCTGCAACGATTTTCTGCCGCTGCTCAAAGCGCTGGGCAAGTTCTACCGCGACTGATAGCCCGCCGGGGCCGTCAGAGCGCAGATAAGACCACGGTAAGGAATTTCACCCACAAGCAACAAGAAAAGCCCACAGGCGCGCGCTGACGCGTTCTGTGGGCTTTGTTCATGCAGCGATTTTGTTTAGGTCAACAGAATCGTGTAGCTGAAGCGCTGCGCCCGGCGGGTGCTGCATGGTCAAAGGGTTTGGGATGCTGCCCAACAAGTCCTTGCAAGGCAAGGGGCTTTGTACATACAAAGACACTGCTTGCTGCGGCTGTGTTGGTACCACAGCGCCCTGCTTGCCGTGGTTTGGCGCTTCTTTTTTATAGCTGCCGGAAAATCCGGAAATTTTTCAGACACGATATGTGCGAGATCGGGAGGCGCTTTATCACCGCTTTACCACCGCTTCACAGTTTGCATGAAACACTGTACTTTCACCGCGCGGTCACTGCAAAACTGTCCAGCGCGCCCGGCGGGGTGCAGGTCAAATGATGGCAGAGATTCCGTACTTCTCGACCAGCTCGCGCACATGCTCCTCGTATTTCTTCACCTGTTCGTCCCAGTATTCCACCGTGCGTTCCTGAACGCTGCCATAGCGGTTCCATGCGTTCCAGCCGGTGCCGCGCCATGCTCTGGTGGTGATCACATCATCATGCCAGCGTTGGAGAGAGGAAAGCCCCTTCATTTTGCGAATTGCCTTAACCTCGATCTGACGCACGCGCTCGGCCTGTACGCCAAGTTCCACGCCAACGGCCCGGAGGCTCTTTTCGTCATAGTAACGACTGCGCAAAACAGCTGCTTCCCGCTCGGTCAGGTGCTGGGTCATGGCTGTTTCAAGGGCTGTGTGTAACTCCTCGGTGTAAACACCATCCTCTGCCTGCTGAAACGCCTGTGTAGCCGCCGGATCTTCGATGGTTTCCCCTTTGGTGCTGCTGCCTTCGTCCGCTTCATCAAGGCGAACGTCAAGGCTGCTGCACTCGTTCAGCGGGTTTGCAGATACAGCCACGCGCCTGCCGTCATCGGTGGTGACACCCCGTGTGTGCTCTCCACAGATGGCGGTGCGAATCTGCTTCAACAGTGCGTAGCTCAGATACGTTGTGAAATTGCCCTGTTCTGCGCTGTAGTGCTTGGCGGCATAGTCTACTGCAAAATATCCTTCCTGTACCAAATCTTCAAAGGACAGGCCCGCATTGTCAGCAACAGGCTTGTTCTTCTCGAACCACTGCCACAGCTGCCGCCGAATAAAGCCCTTGTTGACTTCCCACAGCTGGCCCAAAGCAAAGGTATTCCCGGCGGCTGCCAGAGTTGCAAGGGCCGCGTTTGTGGCCTGCTGGTCATTTTTTGCCTGTTTCTGTTCCATTGCTGTATCCTTCCTTTTTTCGTGTGCATTTTTGTTCAAAATACGAATTTATGGACACGATACGCGGGCGCGCGTGGCTGTGTGAACGAACTACGCACTCCGCTTTTTTAGTGCGCACAAACGCGCACATTGACGCTCTCTTTTTTATGCCGCACAAATCCGCACATTCACGGGCAGGGGGCGGCGATTCACCGCCCACCTTTTACTCAATTTTGAGTAAAGCTCAGAACTGCGAAAAAGCCAATTTTTCACCGCTTCCCCACCGCTTGGGGATTTCGGACATTTTTGTCCAATAGATTTTTGCGCACCCCGGCGGCGCATAGATCAGTCCAAAACTGGACACATCTCCCCAAAATTGGGGATGTCTGTTTTCCGGGACAGCCCAATTTGGGACTGTCCTTTTAGTGGCGGAAAATTCCGCTCTCCTTTGCCTCAATGGTTTTTCGCAAAAATCCGAAAAACCGCCGGGGCTGTCAAAACTGAATTTTCAGCGCTGACCCAAGATGTGCGTAGTTTTGCGCATATCTACCCGCACAACCTTTTTCACAATTTTGTGTGATAGCTTTTTTCGTTCCGTCACAAATTCCCCGCAAGTGGGGAAAAGGTCACGTTCTCTCGCTTCCCAAATCGGAGAAGCAAAACCTATCTTCCGTTTTTGGAAGATAGTACTTTCGCTCATTTTTGAGCAATAGGGCCAGTATCAGACACCGGCAAAGGGGTGAACGTTTTGTTCACCGCTGGTTATAAAACTGCCAAAATGACAGTTTTGCAAGACGGGTCACATTTTTGTTATCCGTGAAATAGTGTCGCAAACCGCGACGGTATTTTCCGCCGGGGTGTCACCAAAACAATGACCCCTTTGGCCCGGTCACCAAAACGATGACCTAAGCCAGACTTACACCGCCGGGGGTACGTTAAAATTAACGATACCCGAAGTATGCGCAAAACTTCGCAGACTCCACTTAGAGCCGAAAAATCGGCCCTGACCATCACCCTGAATCAGGGTAGTGGTTTTGAACACAGTCATTTTTGACCGCATTGCACGGTGGACAAAATTGTCTGCCGTTGCTTTCCAGATATGCAAAGCGAGATTGCCCGCTCAAAAATGAGCATCCAACATTGGTTTCACAAAAATGTTTGACCAATAACCGCAGACCGTAAAGGCTTGTTCTGGGGGTGTACCGTTCGGTACGGGGCCGCTCTCGGCGCCTGCTGCGTGGGCCGTAGGGGGCTGTCCATTTTGGGACACACCCCCTTCAACCCGCACAAATTTGTACAGGTTCATTGGTGAGACAAAACTGTCCAGCCAATCCCGACGACGCCACTAAAGTCCAATTTATATCCCCGTTATACCACATTTTGACGCATAGAAAAAGCGCATAGCGGTTTGTTTTTATGCTGTGTGCAAATGAAAATGCCGTGATGCTCTGGGTCTCCCCAAAACTGGGGACACCCCGGCGGATGTGCAGCGGCTTGTGAACCAGCGCGCAAAACTGCGCTGTGATCTTTGGTTGCCGAATTTTCGGCCACCAGATGAAGGGGGTTCCAAAACGGAACACCCCTATACCATGAAATGCGGAGTAGGGGGTACGTTCTAAAACAGAATGCACCGTTTAGGTCTATCGTGAAACGCGATACACCTCCGGGCTGGACTGCCATTTGGGCAGAGGGGGGTAACGATTCGTTCCCCCCTTGCAAGGAGGCTTTACTTTGGGGCACCCCTACGCCGTGAAATAGGGCAGCAGGGCAGTTGATCTACCCACTGACGGGAAATCACCTGCACAGGGATACGGTGAAACACCGTAGCCTTAAGGGGGCGGTAAAACGCCGCCCCCTTGCGGATGATCTCATGCCGGCGGGTATGCCCCGTTTCAGGACACACCGGTACTCCCTGTTTCAAGGAGTACCAGCAGCGCACTGTCTAGCCCGGCGATTTGCCGACCTTGAGGAGTATAATGTTTCGTCATGCACCGTCTGGAAGCAGCAGGGTATAATCGGCGGCCGAAAATTCAGCTGCCAGAGGATATTGTTTAGCGGCTGAAAAATCAGCTACTAGACAGGAGGACTTAAATTTCAGCCGTCAAAGGGAGTCGTGAAACGCGAGGTCCTTTAATCGATGGGGTGAGTCAGGCTCACCTCACCCGAATTTAGGCCGTTGCGGGGGTGCCCATTTTTAGGCATACCTACTTGTGGGGACGGAGCTCAAAAATGTGCGCCGTGAGTTTTTCGGATTTTTCCGAAAAAGATCGCAACATGATGCGACGTTGCCACTTCTGGCAACGTTTTTTCGTCCACAAGTGGTCGAATAGGAAGGTGCATCGGTTTTCGCCACTCGTGGCGAAGAATCTTCCCAACAAGCTGGGAAACATGCACAGACGTGTGCACGCCGTTACCACTTGTGGCGATGCTTCCCCGTAAAACTGGGGAAAATCGCTTACTAAAATTTTAGTAACCAATATTCGGCAGCCGTGCCGAAAGATGCGCTCAAAATTGAGCATATCTTCCTCCACTCGTGGGGGAAAGTTGCTTTTGCTGGATGGGGTAACGTTTTGCTACCCCATCCCGGCAGACCCCCTCGTGTTTCACGACCCCGGCGCAGAAAAGCCGCTGCCACACAGAGTGACAACGGCCTTATGTACCCCGCCGGGCTGGAATTTAATGACACGATACGCACGCGCATAGTCGCGTGAACAAACTCGTGCCAGCCTTTACGCTTCGGCTTTTTCCGAAGCGCACAACATACGCGCGTGATTGTGTTTACAAATTCCTGTCAGGCTCTTATTTTGCGCCTTCCGGCAGTTTTACACACCCCTTGCTTTCCGTGTCACCGTCACGCCGATGCGTGCATCGACGTTGGTCGCCATGCGGGGCGACAGCACGCCCACCAGCTCGCCGGAGTCCATGACCACCTGACCCTTGCCGATGTCGGGCAGATGCTCGTCCAGCATCCCTTCGATGCGTTCCAGAATGCTGGTCTGCCGGTCAACAACGGACTGCTGGCCAGTAACGCGGTACTGCAGGGCCGCGCGGGTGGAGAAGGTGCCCAGACTGTCATACACGCCGGTCTTGTCAAAGGGACTCTGGTAGTGGCTGACGGGCTGCTGGTCATTCTTCTTGTTCATCCACATGGCAAGGCCGATGCCGCCAGCGACCGCGCCCACGCCCAGGATCAGGGCAAGGACGGGGTTCGCTGCCACAAAGGACACGATGCCACCCAGTGCAGAGGTGATGCCGCCTGCCATGCCGGAAAAGCTCTGGACGATGCTGCCCAGAGCGCCGCCCACGCCGCCGGAACCTGCAAGACCGTTGACGATCTCGCCAAAAGCCTTGACCGAATTGGTCACACCGTCGATATCGGATTTTACCCCGCCGTCAGCAAAAAGCTTCTGGAAGATATCAAATGCCTTGCCGATGCCGCCGCTGAAGTAGCCCTCATTGACCGCGGTCAGTGCCTTATTGAGCCAATCAGAGATCACATTACGCTGTCCCTGCGACACTTCGCCCCAGATCAGATTGACAAAATCCAACCCAAGACTTGCCCAGTCGCCGTTTTTGGCGTCTTTGAAGGTGTTCTTTACCAGCCCGAAAATGCCCTTATCCAGCTGGCCGGAAGCCTCGCTCAGCTGTTGATCAATGCGGCTCTGGGTACCCTTTACGCTCTTGTCGATCTCGTTGGAGGTCTCCGTCACCTTATCTTGAATGCCGTCGATGTAAGTGATGATCTTCTCGTAGGTCTCCGCGCCGTTCTCGCCGATGCGCTGGCCGGTCTCTGTGACGGTCTTCTTGATATGCTCGCTGCCGTCCGCGTACTTTTCCACCGCCTGCTGCACCTTTGTAGTGATGCCGTCAAAGGTGGTTTCCGAGACGTTGGTAAAGGTGCCCAGCAGCGTTTTTGACATGTCGTCATAGGTCTTTGTGACCTTTGTGACCGTGCCGTTGACTTTGGTCTCGATCTGCTTAAAGGTCGTGGCGACGCCGTTCACCATCTCCTTGCCGGTCGTGGTGGTGGTCTCGGTGATGCGGTCTTTGATGCTGCCCGCGCTGTCCTTGACCTTTTCGGTGAGAGTCTGGATGCTGGTGGTCACAGTGCCCAGCGCATTCTGCGCGGTGGTCGTAGCCGTGCTGGAGATAGACGAAATGACCGTTTCGGTGGTGGAGCCGGTCTTTGTAGCTTTAGTGGTATCTTCTCCGGACGTTGTGTCCGTTCCGTTGCTTCCGGTATCAAGCCCTGTTTCATTCAGGCCGTATTGCCGGGCAAGCCTGTCTCCGTATCGCTTCCAATAAGCAGCATCTTTCGGGCTGCCTTGCTGGTATCTGGTTTCGGACGTTTTACCGTTGGCAGCGGCCCACGCCTCAAATGTGTTTTCTTCATAGCCGTTTTTACCTAGAGCATGGTTCAGCTTGTACGACAGCCGATCAAGTGGGCCAGACATTGCTGAAACTCCGTTAAGGATGCCTTGACCGATAGACGAAACAATATCTTTGCCGATCTGCACCCAATCCGTCGAAAAAATCTTTGTGACAATCGCCGCAGTGATGTTCCCGATAGCTTCAATTACATTGCCGGTCAAACTTAAAAATCCCTCAACCAGTTTCCCCAGCAAATCCGCACCAGCTGTAAAAATTTCGTCCGCATTGTTCCAAAGCTCCACAGCAAACGAAGAAACTGTCTGTACAGCAGCATTCGCAACTATGGGGGCCGTGCTCAGGATCCCGTTTGCCAAACTGGTCAGCAGTTGTCCGCCCGTATCCACGATCTGGCCTGTGTTGTCCTGCAGATACAGGGCAAAATTCTGCACAGCACCTGCTGCCTGTGTGGCAAGAGAGGGAATACCGTCGGAAATTCCGGTTGCGATGTCGTCCACAATATGACCACCCGCCTGCATCAGACCGTTTGCACCGGACGTCTCAAAGGCCTCCTGCAGCCGTTGCACCCACCCAGAAGCAGCTGTTACGAGTTTTCCTTCCGTCTCCGTCAGGCCTTCTGTAAGCGTTCCAAGCAGCTGCGACCAATTGTCTTTCAGGGTTTCAATGCGGCCGCTCATTGTCTGGCTCTGGGTTTCCATTGCGTTATAATAACGCCCGCCCTCTTCGGATGCCTTTTGCAGGGCCGCCGTCAGCAGATCATAACTGATGGTCATTTTCTGCACTTCGGCGGTGCTTTTTCCCGTGTAGTCGGCCAGAATGCCATAAATATCAATGCCAGCCATTGCGAATTGCTTGATGTCCGCAGCGCTGGCTTTGCCCACGTTTTTGATCTGCTGCAGGTTCGCAGCCATACGGGACAAAGCATCATTGCCTCCACTTGTAGCCGATACTGCATCGCCCAGTGCCAGAATCGTGCTGCGGGCCTTGCCCGCGTCTACGCCTGCGCTGATAAGCAGCTGGTTTGCCTGAACCAGCGAATCAACATTCAGCGGCGTGTGTGCTGCATCCTGCTTGATCTGGTTCAAAACGGCCTGCGCCTGTTCTGCGGATCCAAGCATGTTGGTATACGCAACGCGGTATTTTTCCATTGCCTGGTTGAAATCCGCGCCTTGCTTCACCACGCCTTCTCCAAAAGACGCAAATTTTCCTGCAAGGCTGGTGATTGCCGTTGCAATCAGTTGTGATTTTGTAAAAGCACCTGTCAGCGTCTTACTCAATCCGGAAAAAGGCACGGAAAGGCTCTCTGTTTTAGCGGAGGCACGTTCCATTTTCCGGCCAACATCTTCCACTGAAACGCCTACAGCTTCCAGCGATTTCCGACATTCGTCCAGCTTCTGTCTCTGTTCGGCTATCTTTGCGCTGTATTTCTGCGCGCTTTGGGACGGTGTGCCGTATTGTGCAGCAGCCTTGTTAAAAGCGCTCTGATAGCCGCCCAGTGAAGCTGCCAACGATTTGTATTGCGACTTCATTTCAGTAACTGAGGCTGCCGTCTTGGTTTTGGCTTGTGAAATGCCACGCTCAAATTCCGAGGGATCCATTCCAAGCTCAACCGAAAGAGTAAACAGATTCAACAGCAAGATCTCCTTTCTAAAATATTATAT
>NZ_DAWCVJ010000020.1:0-35597 GCF_052358865.1 Faecalibacterium sp. | reverse complement strand
GTGCAGCGCTTGACTTTTGCGGGGAAGGACATATAATAGAGATAGCAAAAGTAAAAATCTCATCGGGCAACACCAAAAGAAAAGACCCCCTCTCGGAGCTGCAATCTCCGAAAGGGGGTCCTTTTTAGTGCTTGCGGCCCTTCAGCCATCCGTCAAGCCACTTGCAGATGTAGTAAGACGCTACATTTGCTGCGACAGACAGCGCAAAAGTAAAAACAAACTCCATTGGGCAACACCTCCCTTCCGAACAATGTCGGCGGGCAAGGCCGCAAGACCAGTATAACACACTTTTCGACGAAAAGGAACACGAACGAACCCCTCATCCCCACTTTTCCGTGCAAAAAAGCGCGGAAAGCTTTCCTTGACGGCACAACCTTTCGTGGTTATAATTGGAGCAACAAAACAACACGAAAGGAGCAATTCTATGCAGGAAAAAAAGACCGAGCGCGCCCCGGGCAGCTACGAGGACTTCGTGGCCTACCTCGGCACGGTGCGCACCGAGGAGGAGCTGTTCTCCCCGCTGACCTACTGGTTCGTGGGGCAGAACTGCCCCGAGGACGTCTGCTTCCGCCCCCAGCTGGTGGAGGCGCGGGCCAAGGAGCTGGGCTTCTGGCAGGGCCTCACCTTCAAAGTCGAGCACTGGATGACCACGAGCCGGGCCGAGGCGGAGGCCGCGGGCCGCGAGGCGTTCCAGAGCCGCATCGGCGAGGACTACGCCGCCTACCGCGAAAAGGCCGAGGCTGCCCGGGAGCGGGCGCGCCGCCGCCGCCTCTCTTCGCCCTTCCTCTACATCCCAAAGTGCCTCGACGACATCCCCGTCCGGGACGTGAGCTGGCTGGTGGAGGGGCTGCTGCCGCAGGGTGAGGTGTCCCTGCTGGGGGCCGACGGCGGCACCGGAAAGGGCATCTGGCAGGCCCAGCTGGTGGCCTACGTCACGGCGGGAAAGACCTCCGGCTTCTTCCCCCAGCCCCCCGGACAGACCGGCCGGGTGCTCATCTTCGCCGGGGAGGACGACCCCTCCAAGGTGCTCAAAGCCCGCCTGATGGCGGCGGGGGCCGACATGAGCCGGGTGATGGTGCAGACCAGCGACGCCTACTTCTCCCGCACCGGCAACCCCCTGTGCATCCCGGACAAGAGCTTCGCCAAGTACATCGAGAGCGCCGCCCCCGCCCTCGTCCTCATCGACCCGCTCCAGAGCTTTCTGCCTGCGGGGGTGGAGATGGTCAGCCGCAACCAGATGCGGGCCGCTCTGCTGCCCCTCAAGGCCCTCTGCGCGCGGCTGGGCTGCGCAGCCCTCATCGCCATGCACACCAACAAGCGCTCCAACGTCTCGGGCCGCGCCCGCCTCGCCGACAGCTCGGACATCTGGGACATCGCCCGCAGCGTCCTCATGATGGGCCGGGACAAGAACAGCGGCCAGCTCTACCTCAGCCACGAGAAGAGCAGCTACGCCGCCCCGGCCCGCACGGCCCTGCTCCACATCGAGCAGACGCAGGTGGAGGGCGTGACCACGGCGGTGGCCGTCTTTGACAGCCGCACCGACAAGAAGGACGCCGACTTCGTGGAGGAGCGCCGCGTCCGCGTCGCCCAGACCAAGGCCGACACCGCCCGGACCATCCTCGACGTGCTGGCCGAGGCAAAGCTGGGCAGTATGCCCAACACCCAGCTCCGGGCCGAGGTGGTCAGGGAGACGGGGTGCAGCGAGAAGACATACAATCGTGCTTATGGTGAGCTGGTGAAGAGCGGCGAGATAAAAAAGCAGCAGCTCAGCCAGCAAGACGGCGCACGAAGCTGGTATACATTTCTGGGCCACTGGGGTGGAACAAATGACCAAGTGACAATTTAATAATATAGATACGTTATATTTATCCAGTTGGTCAGTTTGGCCAAGTGACCCTGATTGACCAAGTGACTCAGTTGGCCAGCTGTGCTCATTTGGCCACCTTGGCCAAGTGGATATTTCGACATAGCAACGATTGAAAAATGTCACTTGGCCAGATAACCTGCGTGGCTCGGGGGTGGCCGTGCATGAACCCCCGCAGGGCGGGGCATACTGCTCCCAAAGAGATGAAAGGGAGCGTATCGCGTATGACACACAGACAACAAGCCCTCCTGAGCTGGGCCGCTGCGGCGGCTGTGCTGCTGGCTGGCTGCCGCGGGGGCGGCCGCCCGGGGAGCATGAGCGGCTCGTCCGGCTCCACCGGCAGCGCCGTCACCACCCAGACCTCCGGCTGGCAGACCGGCCTCGGCGTCCTCACCGAGACCTCGGACGAGGGCCGCACCGGCACCATCCACACCATCGCCGCCGCCGTCCTGCTGGACGGGGAGGGGAAGGTGGCCGACGTGATGCTGGACGAGCTGGAGGTGGAGCTGTCCGCCGACGGCAAGGGGGCCGTCACCATGCCCACCGACTACCGCACCAAGCGCCAGAAAGGGGACGACTACCCGCTGGCGGCGGCGTCCTCCCTGAAAAAGGGCTGGGCCGAGCAGGCCGACGCCTTCGCCGACTACCTCACCGGCCTGACGCCCCAGCAGGCCGCCCGGCTGGAAACGGACAAGGACGGCAGGGCCGCCGACCCCGACCTGCTCTCCGGCTGCACCATCCGGGTGGACAAGTACCGGGACGCCGTGGCGAAGGCCTGCGCCAGCGCCGCCCCCCTCGGCGGGGCCAAGGGCGACCGGGTGAGCCTCGGCGTGGTGGCGGAGAACGCCTCCTCGGACGTCACCGCCACCGACGATAAGGATGTGAACGCAGAAGTTGACCTTACCTTCGCGGCCCTGACGCTGGACGCCGACGGCCGCATCACCAGCGCCATCGGCGACATGGCCGAGCCTGCCCTCACCGTGGCCGCCGACGGCGGCATCACCGCGCCGGAGGCCGTCCGCACCAAGCTGGAGCTGGGCGACGGCTACGGGATGCGGGGCGCTTCCGCCCTCGGCAAAGAGTGGTACGAGCACAGCGCGGGCTATTGCAGCTACCTCAAGGGCAAGACCGAGGCCGAGGCGGCGTCCATCCCCGCCGACGGCTCCGACCCCGACCTCGCGGCCCTCTGCACCATCTCCATCGACGCCTTGCAGAAGGCCGTGGGGGATGCGTTTGAGAATGGGTCGCTGTGACAGAAAAAATCCCTCCCGACTTGACATCGGGAGGGAGAGTTGTTATACTAATAATAGAAAGGGCGCTGCGACAGGCGGTCAGCCCGGTTCAAGAGATTAGATTTTCAATGAAAACCGTCACCCTGCCCGGTGGCGGTTTTCGCGTTTTACTCTGATCGTAAAAACACATCCGAAAAGATGAAACGTCAAAGTAATCGGCATATGCCCACCCCCTTTGCGGAAGTGTGGCTGACCGCCTGCCGTTGTTTGCAGCGCCCGCTGCTCTTACGAACAGCACCTATAGCATATCATAAACTTCGACAAATAGCAAGGAAACACCTGTGTTTCTTCCCTGAAATCTGCAAAAAGCGAGAAGGGAAAGAGCGAGGGTGTTTTTTTGTACAAATACAGCAAAACCCCTGCCGGAACGGTGTGGTCGGCGGCCAAACCTGCGCGAAAGGGCCTGAAACCTGCGTGAATCGCACTTGCCGGGGGGCGGCGGGGCCGGTTATAATAGAATTACCGAAACACACCGCACAAATGGAGGAAACGACCATGAAGCGAACGAAACTTTTAGCCCTCGCCCTCGCAGGCGTGATGGCGCTGGCCCTGCTTGTCGGCTGCGGCGGAAAGACGGAGGACAGGCGCATCGCGGAGAACGTCGCGGACATCATGAAGCGCAGCCACTCCAATGTGGAGGAGGTCTCCTACAGCGTCCCCGAGCTGAGCGGTGCGGTACGGTCTGCGTTCGCTCCGGGCTGGCTCAACGAGGCCGGGACAGTCCTCGACCGATACGCCCTCACGCAGGATGGCCGGACGGTGGAAGATTTCCTGAAGGACAGCCTGAAGGCGTATGAAGAGCGCAGCACCGTGTACTTCTTCGCCTTCGACGCGACCGGAGAGAGCGCCTATGCCCAGTCAGAGCGGTTCGTGCAGGGGAAAGCCCCGTCGCTCACGGTCTTTTATCAGAGGGTGTCGATTACGGCCTACACAAAAATGCGCGTCGGGGTCTGCCATAAGACCGTCGGGGAGAAAGACTACTGCTTGGTGGTGCTTGTGTTGGCCTGAGTGGATAACCTCTCCGGCAATGCGGCGGCTCACGGGCGGGTTGTACAAAGGCGGGCCTACCCATGAGTGGAAGCCGCTGGCAGGCCCTTCCGTTCTGTAAACTTTCCGCGCACCGCTTGACTTTTGCGGGGAAGGGCGTATAATAAAGATGGCAAACGTATAAATTACCCATCGGGCAACACCAAAAGAAAAGACCCCCTCTCGGAGCTGCTATCTCCGAAAGGGGGTCCTTTTTTAGTGCTTGCGGCCCTTCAGCCATCCGTCAAGCCACTTGCAGATGTAGTAAGATACTACATTCGCTGCGACAGACAGCACAAACGTATAAACGTATACCATCAGGCAACACCTCCCTTCCGAACAATGTCGGCGGGCAAGGCCGCAAGACCAGTATAGCATACTTTTCGACGAAAAGAAACAGAAACGAACACATTCCGCCTGCCCGCGGGCGAAAGCCTCTCCCAAGGAGAGCCTTTTCACCCCCAAACCTGCGCGAAAGGGCCTGAAACCTGCGTGAATCGCACTTGCGGGGGGCGGCGGGGCAAGTTATAATAGAATTACCGAAACACACCGCACGAATGGAGGTAACGACCATGAAGCGAACGAAACTTTTGGCCCTCGCCCTCGCGGGCGTGATGGCACTGGCCCTGCTCACCGGATGCTCGGACAGCAGCTCCAAAGCCAAGCAGGTGGAAGAGTATTTCCGGTACAGGATGAGACAATTTGGTGACTATCAGAAGGACGAGACGCTGGACAAAAAGCTCGAGGGCATCGCACAGCAGTTCCAGCCGGACTGGCTGGCTGATGAAGATCTGCTGACCAGTGAGGCAGAGCGCATCATTAAAGAGGAATTGGAATACTATCTGGTGACAGGCAGAGTTCGGCTTTGGTATGGAGAAGTGAAGCCGGGCCAGAGTGCGCAGGCGCAGGCGGAGAGCATGAAGCAATGCAAGGGGATAAGGTATGATTCTTATGGGGAATACTCCGGCCCGCAGCAGCCTCTGTGCGCCATAGCTTTTACAATGACGGGCGAGAAGAGTGACGGCCACCGCTATTACCTCGCACTGGAAACGAACGCCACCATCAAGACCCCGCAGAACTGACAGAGGAGGAAACGACCATGAAATTGAAAAAGCTGTTTGCCCTCGCCCTCGCGGGCGTGATGGCGCTGGCCCTGCTGACGGGGTGCGGCAAAACCGGCATGAACGCCCGGGAAAGGGCCGTGGCGGAAGGCATTGCGGCGAAGCTGACAGTGCTGGGGATACCTATAACTGTCGAAAATCTCCCGGAGACGAAGCAGTTGGCGGCCTTCTTCAAGCCCAGCTGGATGCCGCAGGACGGCAGTACCAATATGCTGAACATTGACTGGGATACGGACATAAAAATGATGAACATCATAGAAAAGGCCTATCCGCCGAGCCGCTATTTTGCAGAGATCATCATACTCGAAATAAAGGATGGGATGGACACGGCGGCGGAGATAAGCGATTTTTGGGATCAAAAAGTTTGCTACTACATAATTCAGGATGGGCCGAACCTTTCGAACAGAGTCGGCAAAATCTGTACCACGACCATCAAATCGGAAGGGAAGACTTACCGTTTTATGCTTTACCTGCTCGAAGACAAAACTGTTACGATAACCTGACCCCCGCCCCGGAGCCTCGTGCTTCGGGGCTTTTTTGCGGCCTGAGGGCAGGTTCGTCTTCGTACAACCTCTCAGTCTCGTCGCAGGCTCCTCGCCAGCTCCCCTAGTAGGGGAGCCTCTGGCGAAGAGGTAAAGCATCGCGCATCCCCCTGTCCTTTGTACAAATACACCGAAAACCCTGTCGGAAAGGGGCGGTCTGCGGGCAAAACGCAAAAAAATCGCTTTCCCTCTTGCCAAACGGGGCAAAACGCGCTATTCTATAGTCACAGTTTAACGGTTTAGCACGGTAAAGCGGTAAAACGAAGGCCGCGCCTGCTGACCCCTGAGGGAGGAACTTTGTATATGAAACGTCTGGTCTCTGCATTTCTGGCCGGTGCGATGGCACTGAGCCTTGCTGCCTGCGGCGGTGCCGCATCCACCTCCACGGCTGCTTCTTCTGCCGCCGCCTCGGCCTCTGCCGCCCCGGCAAGCTCTGCCGTCGCCGACAGCGACCTCGCCTACCTCCAGTCCAACGGCAAGATGGTCGTCGGCTACACCGTCTACGAGCCGATGAACTACACCGACGCCGACGGCAACTTCACCGGCTTCGACACCGAGCTGGCCACCGCCGTCTGCGAAAAGCTGGGCGTCGAGCCGGAGTTCGTGGAGATCAACTGGGACACCAAGGAGACCGAGCTGGCCGCCAAGAGCATCGACTGCATCTGGAACGGCCTGACCCTCACCGATGACCGCGAGGAGAACATGGCCTGCACCAAGCCCTACGTCAAGAACGCGCAGGTGGTCGTGGTGAAGGAGGGCACCGACTACACCTCCACCGCCGACCTCATCGGCAAGACCGTGGTGGCCGAGGCCGGTTCGGCAGGCGAGACCACCATCACCGAGAACGCCGACCTCTCGCAGGCCGACTACATCGCAAAGTCTGTCCAGACCGACTGCCTGATGGAGGTGGCCGCCGGGACTGCGGACGCCGCCATCCTTGACCTGACGCTGGCCTCTGCCATGATCGGCGAGGGCACCGACTACGCCGACCTCAAGATGGTGGACGAGCTGAACGTGGAGGAGTACGGCGTGGCCTTCCGCAAGGGCAGCGACGTCCCCGACGCCGTCAACACCGCCTTCGACGAGCTGAAGGCCGACGGCACCATGCAGGCGCTGGCCGACAAGTACGGCCTGACCCTCGCCGACTGAGATACATTATTATAATAAGATAGGTGTAGTGATCCTGTGACTGTGATTCTCGAGCGTCTGACCGGCGCATTCGCGCTCAACTGTGAGCTGTTTTTCCTGACGCTGCTCTTCTCGCTGCCGCTGGGCCTCGTGGTGGCCTTTGGCTCCATGAGCCGGTGCGCACCGCTGCGGGGCGTCGTCAAGACCTTCGTGTGGGTCATCCGGGGCACCCCGCTGATGCTCCAGATCATCGTCATCTACCTCGGCCCGGGCCTGCTGGGCATGACGAACCCCTGGCCCTCCGGCGCTTCGGGCCGTCTGGTGGCCGCTGTGGTGGCTTTCGCCATCAACTACGCCTGCTACTTCTCCGAGATCTACCGCGGCGGCATCGAGGCTGTGCCCAAGGGCCAGACCGAGGCCGGGCAGGTGCTGGGCATGACCAAGAGCCAGATCTTCTTTAAAGTCACCCTTTTGCAGGTGGTCAAGCGCATCCTGCCCCCCATGGGCAACGAGGTCATCACGCTGGTGAAGGACACCTCGCTGGCCAACGTCATCGCCAACAAGGAGATCATCATGATGGCGAAGGAATACAGCGCCAAGGGCCTCATCTGGCCGCTGTTCTCGACCGCAATCTTCTTCCTCGTCTTTGTCGGCGCGCTGACGCTGCTGCTGGACTGGGCCGAGAAGAAGATGGACTATTTCCGCTGCTAAGGAGGATATAAACTATGGCATTACTCGAAGCCTCCGGCATCGGGAAGAACTTTGGGGAGACGAAGGTGCTGAAAGACATCTCCCTCACCCTCGAGCAGGGCGAGGCGCTGGCCATCATTGGCTCCTCCGGCTCGGGCAAGACGACCCTTCTGCGCTGTCTCAACTTCCTTGAGCGGCCCGACACCGGCGTCATCCGGGTGAACGGCGAGACCATGTGGGACGCCGCCGACCCTGCCACCCAGCGGGAGAGCGAGGTGCGGAAAAAGCGCCTCCACTTCGGCCTCGTGTTCCAGAACTTCAACCTTTTCCCCCAGTACACCGCGCTGGAAAACGTGATGCTGGCGGGGGAGCTTCTGGCCCGGGAGCAGCCCGGCTACAAGGCCGACAAAAAGGCCGTCCACGCCCGCCTCGAGGCGCAGGCCCGGGAGCTTCTGGCCCAGATGGGCCTGTCGGAGCGGGCGGGCCACTACCCCCATCAGCTCTCCGGCGGCCAGCAGCAGCGGGTGGCCATCGCCCGTGCGCTGGCCCTCCACCCGGACATCCTCTGCTTCGATGAGCCGACCAGCGCCCTCGACCCCGAGCTGACCGGCGAAGTCCTCCGCGTCCTGCGCGACCTCGCCGACCGCAAGACCACCATGATCATCGTCACCCACGAGATGCACTTTGCCCGGGACGTGGCCGACCGCATCCTGTTCATGGACGGCGGCGTCGTGGTGGAGGAAGGCCCGGCCCGCCAGCTCATCGACCACCCGCAGGAGGAGCGCACGAAGCAGTTTTTGGCGCATTACTCCGAATAAGATAGGCTTATGGCCCTCCCCGCTCGGGAGGGCTTTTTTGTTGTTCACGCCGAAAACACCCCCATTCGCGCAGGTTTTATTGACATCCTCTTGATTTTTTGGTAAATTTGCATCAAGAAAGACCGGTTCTCGAACGACGAACAGACCAGAGGAGGACATACTATGAGACTGAAAAGCGCACTCCGGCGGGGCGTAGCCGCCGCCGTCATCGCAGGCATCGTGGTAAGCTCCGGCATCCCGGCCTACGCGGCCCGGTGGGACATCGCCGACGGCGACATCACTGTGAAAGCGGACGACGCCGACGGAACGAACAGGGTCACACAGGGGGAGCAGAAGGATGTGAAGGACACCGACACCGTCATCACCGGCAAATCAGACGAGAACACCGTCACCATCGACACCTCCGACGGCAACGTGGACGTCACCTTCGACGACCTGAAGATCGACGTCAGCGGCAAGAAGGAGGGGAATGGCAGCGGTGACAGCCCTGTCCGGGAGAGCAATGCCGCCGTCACCGTGCAGGGCGACCACGATGCGACCATCGAGCTGGACGGCAAAAACGAGCTGAAGAGCGGCGGCTACAATGCGGGCCTCGAGAAGAACGGCCACGAGTCGGAGGGCACCCTGACCATCAAGGACGACAAGGGCAAGGACGGCTCCCTCACCGCCGAGGGCGGCGACGGCGGCGGCGCAGGCATCGGCGGCGGAAAGGAGAGTACCGGCAGCAACATCACCATCCGGGGCGGTACGGTGGAGGCTGTGGGCGGGAGCAGCGCGGCAGGTATCGGCGACGGCGCAGGCCGCGCGTCGGACGACACCGACGACCCGAACCCGGGAAAACTCTACATCTGCGGCGACGCCGAGGTGACGGCCAAGGCGGGAAGCCAGATATTGGACGCCAAGGTCCCGGCCATCGGCGGAACGTACGGCGAAGTGCCCACGGAGTCCCTTTCTGACGCCGACCACAAGGTAACGGGAGGACGGCTGACCCGTCTGAACGCGGACGGCACCGTGATGGAGGGGATGGGCTACGACTACACCTCCACCCCCACGCCCCAGCCGGAGGAGGACGAGGACGACGACGATGACGTCCCGCCCCCGGCACAGGAGAATGCCCCCGAACCCCTGCCCGGCGGCATGGTGGTCAAGGGCTTCTTCGCCAGCCGGGTCACCATCCAGCAGCTGGACCTTTCGGGGGTCACGGAAAGCGGCATCGGCCCCATGGTCGGCAGCGTAAAGGCCTCCGACGCCGGAGAGGTCCTCGCCCCGGGGGGTGCGGTGCTTATTGAGAGCGCCGCCCCCCGCTCCACCGTCACCACCGACATCCCCAGCCTCCGGGAGGACGGCGTGGAGGACATCTTCTTCCGGTATCAGGACACCATGACCCACTATAGCGTGGACAAGATGGCCGACGCGGCGGGCGAGGACGCTGACGTGGAGCTGAAGCAGAACAGGGAGGACATCAGCCTCCGGCTGGACGGCGAAACGCGGGATGACCTGTCGGAGCGCTTTCGGGAGTTGTGGATACCAGAGGTGGAGGAGTGGCTGATATTGACCCATGAACACGAAGAGGTAGAGCGAAAAACGAGTGAAGAACTCAGACGTGAACTCGACGAATTACTGAAACAAAAGCGGGAGATGGACTTCCAACTCGCGAAAAAAAGGGACGACCTCCCGAGTTTGGATTGGTGGCTCGAGCCTGCGAGAGAGGAAACGCCGGGAATCGGGCTTGACGAGTCCCTGAAACAGCTGGCTGCCCGATTTGAGGCCATCGCTCCCGAGGAGGATAAGAAGCCACTGCTCGTTCCGGTCAAACCCACCGTCACGGAGCGCAAAAAGTATACCAATCCGTTGGAGAGTGACCTGCGGAGCTATACCGACCTTGGCGATGACTGGGACGACCTGCCGAATATGCAGGGTGAGATAAAGCTCTGGATACCGGAGGACTTGGAGAAGGCCAAGTTCTGGCTGCCGGAGGAGTTGGAGCGTCTCATAAGCCCCTCAAAGGAGAGCCCGAGCGGCAGCGACGGCATTGCATGATACACAGAACGAAAGGAGACGTACTATGAGACTGAAAAGCGCACTCCGGCGGGGCGTGGCCGCCGCCGTCATCGCGGGCATCGTGGTAAGCTCCGGCATCCCGGCCTATGCGGCCCAGTGGGACATCGCCGACGGCGACATCACCGTGAAAGCGGGCGACGCCGAAGGAACGAACAGGGTCACACAGGGCGAGAAGGATGTGGAGGACACCGACACCGTCATCACCGGCGAGTCGAAGGAGAACACCGTCACCATCGACACCTCCGAGGGCAGCGTGGACGTCACCTTCGACGACCTGAAGATCGACGCCAGCGGCAAGAAGGAGGGGGATGGCAGCGATGACAGCCCAGTCGATGCGGGCAAAGCCGCCGTCACCGTGAGGGGCGACCACGATGCGACCATCGAGCTGGACGGCAAAAACGAGCTGAAGGGCGGCGGCCACAATGCGGGCCTCGAGAAGAACGAACACGAGGCGGAGGGCACCCTGACCATCAAGGACGACAACGGCAAGGACGGCTCCCTCACCGCCGAGGGCGGCGACAACGGCGGCGCAGGCATCGGCGGCGGAATGGAGAGCACCGGCAGCAACATCAAGATCACCGGCGGCACGATAGAGGCCGTGGGCGGCGAGGGTGCTGCCGGTATCGGCGGCGGTGTGTACGGCACAGGCCGCGACATCGAAATTTCCGGCGGCAAGGTGTCGGCCACAGGCGGCGATGCGAATGAAAATCTGGATCCCTCCCGCCCCGGCGCGGCTGGCATCGGCGACGGCGCAGGCACGGAAGGCCGCGAGATAGACCCGGATGCGCCGCCCAGCAACCCCGACAACCCCAATCACATCATCATCTCCGGCGACGCCGAGGTGGAGGCCAAGGCGGGCGCCAGCACCGGCGGCAAAACTGCGGCCATCGGCGGCGGCATGGTCGGCGAGATCTCCAATGACGCCCTCTCCGACGACGACCACAAGGTGACGGGCGGCAGTCTGACCCGCTACGACCCCGACGGGAAGAAGATGGAGGACTACAGCTACGACCGGCGGACGCCCTCCCAGCCGGAGCAGCCGGAACAGCCCGATGATACCGAGAACAACGACGACGAGGACGACGACGAGGACGACGCTCCGGACACGCAGGCTGGCGAGGTGCCGGGCCGTGTGAAGCAGATGTACGAGACCACCGGCGTGATCACCCATCCGGATGGCACACAGGAGCTGGGTGACGTGGCCACGGCGGAGTATGACCCGGTCAACAAGGTCCTGAGCTTCGATGCCCACGGCACACTCTTTCGGATGACAGGCGACTCGCTGCGGGAGCTTGCAAAGGAGGTCCATGAGCTTCGCATCCGGTTCCTTGATGGGGAAGGGCGGGAGATGGAGGCCGTCATTCCGCTGGCCCGGATCAAAGATCTGGTCGGCAAGGATGGCGCATTCGAACTCGAGCTGTCCCATGAGGGGCGTTATCAGTTCCATGTTGTGGGGCAGACGGGATATGATAGAAAAACATTCTCGGATGAGACCGTCCTGCGCCAGAGCGGCAAGGAACTGATCCTCGTGTACCGCGTTGGCGATGAGGAGCAGAAAGCGCAGGAGACCGCCCGGGTGGAGGAGGCGATCGCCCGCCGTAAGCAGGAGAAAGAGCAATGGGGAATGGTCCTCTCCGGTCGGGAAGGCGGCTCCCTGAGCGGACAGCCCGGGCTGACTCAGCCGGGAACGGGTACCGTCGGTGACCTCAGCGGGCTGACGACTCTCTCGCCGGACAGCCTTACCACGGCCCCGCAGCCGAAGCAGCCCGCCTCCGACCAGACGGTGTGGAAGACATTTACCGGTAACATCGTGAAGCTCGCGGGCGGGAAGCAGGACAGCAAGAAGGACGACCCGGCCCCCTCCGTCGGTGACCTCAGCGGCCTCCCGATTCTCTCGCCGGACAGCCTTACCACGGCCCCGCAGCCGGAGCAGGCCGCAGCCCCCGGGCCGGAAGACTCCATCCGGATACAGCTTCTTGAGGACGAGGAAAAGAAGGACGAGGAAAAGATAACCATTCAGCTTTTCACGGAGAAGACCCCGGGGGAGGAACAGACCGATACTGCCGGACCTCGCGGCCAGCAGGGCAGGCGGGATGATTCCGCCCGGCAGACCGAGGCAGGCCCTCGCGGGGCACAGGCAGGCAGAGACGGCGATAAGACCGGTGAACCCCGCGGCCCTCGGGGCCGGCACGCGGGACGCGGAAACTGACCTGAGCACAATCACCAAAAACCACCGATAGAAAATAGCAATGTTGTACGAAGAAATCTGCCCCAAACCCCTTGCAAAATCACGATGAGCTGAGTATAATACCACTCATGAAACGCAAAACGTCCTGCCCCTCGTCCGGCAGGGCGTTTTTGTCGGCAAAAATCCGGCAAAGAAATGTTAAGTGACCGCCCGGGGAGGGGCTTTGTATGACAAAAGACATGACACAGGGCAGCCCGCTCAGGCTCATCCTTGCCTTTGCGGTGCCGCTGATGCTGGGCAGCCTGTTCCAGCAGTTCTACAATCTGGCCGACACCATCATCGTGGGCCGCTTCGTGGGCGTGGATGCGCTGGCGGCGGTGGGCAGCGTGGGCGGCCTGAACTATCTGGTGCTGGGCTTCGTCAACGGCATCGCCTGCGGCTTCTCCATCCCCATCTCGTGGACCTTCGGCGCGAAGGACTACAGCGAGATGCGGCGCTACACCGCCAACACCGTCTGGCTGAGCCTCTTTTTCGCCGCCGTGCTCACGGTGGTGACGGTGGCCCTGACCCGGGCGGTGCTGGTCTGGACCAACACCCCCGACAACATCATCGACATCGCGGACATCTACATCCGCACCATCTTCTGGGGCATCCCCTTCACCCTGCTGTACAACGTCACCAGCGCCCTCATGCGTGCGCTGGGCGACAGCAAGCGGCCGCTGTACTTCCTGCTGGTGGCCAGCGTGCTGAACATCGGCCTCGACCTGCTCTGCATCCTCACCTTCCGGATGGGGGCCTTCGGCGCGGCCTTCGCCACCGTGTTCAGTCAGGCGGTGGCGGGCATCGGCAGCCTCGTCTACATCGTCCGCCACTACCCGGAGCTGAAGTGGAGCGGGGAAGAGGGCCGTCTGAGCGCCAGCCACTGCCTCAAGCTCTGCAACATGGGCATCCCCATGGGCTTGCAGTGCAGCATCACCGCCATCGGCAGCGTCGTGCTGCAGGGCGCGGTGAACGGTCTGGGCAGCAGCATCGTGGCCGCGCAGACCGCAGGCGGCAAGGCGGCCCAGTTCCTCTCGGTGCCGCTGGAGAGCATCGGCACCGCCATGACCACCTACGCCAGCCAGAACATGGGCGCCCGCGACCTGAAGCGTGTGGACAAGGGCGTCACCACCGCGCTGGGCATCGGCTGCGTCTACAGCGTGGTCTCCTTCCTCATCCTGCGGGTGATGGACGTGCCCCTCATCAGCCTCTTCCTCGAGAGCAGCGAGGTGGAGATCATGGCCAACGCCCGGAGCTTCATCTTCTGGAACAGCCTCTTTTACATCCCGCTGGCCGTCCTCATCATCTACCGCTACACCATTCAGGGTCTGGGCTACTCGAGCCTTGCCATGTTCGCAGGCGTGGCCGAGATGGTGGCCCGCGTCATGGTGGGCTGCTGGTTCGTGCCCCTCTGGGGCTACTTCGCGGCCTGCATCGCCAACCCCGTGGCATGGTTCTTCGCCTGCTTCTTCCTCATCCCGGCCTACTTCGCCGTCCGCAAGCGCCTGACGAAGGAGCTTGCCGCAGCGCGGGTGGAGGATTGAGAGACTGCGGAACTTCTGATAGCTTCACCAAACGAAACGCCCCCAAGGAGCGGCAGCTCCAAGGGGGCTTTTTTGCGCCTTTCGCTCATGGGCAGCTTCGCTGTTACCCGGAAACCTGCCCTCTTCGCCAGAGGCTCCCCGATGAAGACCAGCCTGACCTTCAAAGCTCCCCCCATATTTACAAATCCCCCCAAAACCGCTATACTATATATAGTTGTGTCAAAACGAGGAGGCGGGACGATGGAGCGGGAGCTGGAACAGCTGGAAGGCACGGTGGAGGACATCATCTACCAGAACGAGGACAACGGCTACACCGTGTTCGAGGTATCGGGCGGCGGTGTGGTAACGGTGGTCTGCGGCGTGGTGGGGGAGCTTCATGCAGGGGAGAGCGTCGTCTGCCGGGGGCGGTACGAGAACCACGCCACCTATGGGCGGCAGTTCCACGCACAGGAGTGCGAGACCGATATGCCCAAAGACCTCGAGGCCGTCTACGCCTTCCTCGCCAGCCGGTCGCTGCCCTACATCGGCGCGCGGACGGCGGACAAGATCATCGACAAGTTCGGCGCGGCGGCGCTGGAGGTCATCGCCAACGACCCCGCCCAGCTCACCCTCATCCCGGGCATCTCGGCGGACAAGGCCGACCGCATCCAGCAGGAGTTCAAGCGGATGTTCGGGATGCGGGAGCTGATCGCCTATCTGGCCCAGTTCGAGATCAGCCCCCGCCGGGCGATGGAGGTCTTCCGCACCTTCGGCCCGGGGGCCATGACGGCCATCCAGCAGAACCCCTATCTGCTCTGCGGCGAGCCGCTTCAGCTGGACTTCCGCCACGCCGACAGCATCGCCCAGTATTACCAGATGGCAGGGGACTGCGCCCAGCGGCTGGAAGCCGCCCTCCTGCGCACCCTCCGCCACAACGCGGGCAACGGCCACACCTGCCTGCCCCGCGCCCAGCTGCTGGCCACGGCCTCGAACTTCATCCACCAGCCCCCCGAAAAGCTGGACGAGGCCCTCGCCCGCTGCCTCGGGGCGGAGACGCTGGCGGAAAAGACCTTCGACGGCACGGAATATATCTACCTGCCCGACCTTCTGGCCGCCGAGCAGGACATCGCCGACCGTCTGGCCCTGCTGACAAAGCGGGGGAAGCAGACGGCCCACGGCCTCGACAAAAACATCCAGATTTTGGAGCTGGCGCAGGGTTTCGCCTACGCGCCCCTGCAGCGGGAGGCCATCCGGAAGGCCATGACCGAAAACTGCCTCGTCCTCACCGGCGGCCCCGGCACCGGCAAGACCACCACCGTCAACGCCATTTTGCAGCTTCTGGAAGATCAGGCCGAGCGGGTGGCCCTCTGCGCCCCCACGGGCCGGGCCGCCAAGCGTCTGAGCGAGCTGACGGGCCGCAAGGCCTCCACCATCCACCGTCTGCTGGAGGTGGACTACACCGGCGGCGTGGTCAGCTTCATCCACAACGACAAGAACCTCCTCAAATGCGATGTGGTCATCCTCGACGAGATGAGCATGGTGGACGTCCGGCTGTTTCAGGCCCTCATCGCGGCCCTGCGGTACAGCTGCCGCATCATCATGGTGGGCGACGCCGACCAGCTGCCCAGCGTCGGCCCGGGCAACATCCTCGGCGAGGTCATCCGCTCGGGGCTGGTGCCCACGGTCTGCCTCAACGAGATCTTCCGGCAGGCGGCCCAGAGCCTCATCGTGGAGAACGCCCACCACATCATCTCGGGCGAGCCGCTGAAAAAAGGCGGCAAAACAGACGATTTCTTCTTCCTTGAGTCGGATGGCGACGCGGCGCAAAAGCTCGTCTGCGACCTCGTGACCACCCGCCTGCCCCGCAGCTACCAGTTCGACCCGGTGAAGGACATTCAGGTGCTCTGCCCCACCAAGCTCGGCCCCACCGGCACGCAGGCCCTCAACGTGGAGCTGCAGGCCCTGCTCAACCCGCCCCAGAAGGGCAGGCCGGAATTGCAGAGCGCCGCCCGGGTCTTCCGGGTGGGCGACAAGGTGATGCAGGTGCGCAACAACTACGAGATCACATGGCAGCGCATCGGCGGAGAGCAGGGGGTAGGGGCGTACAACGGCGACATCGGCATCGTGGAGTCCATCGACCCCCGCAGCCGCTCGATGGTGGTGCGGATGGACGACCGGCGGCTGGTCTACCCCGCCGAGAACCTCAACGAGCTGGAGATCGCCTATGCCATCACGGTGCACAAGAGTCAGGGCAGCGAGTTCCCGGCGGTCATCCTCCCGGCGGCGCAGGTGCCGCCCCGCCTGTGCTACCGCAACCTCTTCTACACCGGCGTCACCCGCGGCCGGAAGCTCTGCATCGTGGTGGGCCGCCGGGACGTCGTCAACCGGATGATGTCCAACGTCCGCCAGAACCTCCGCTACAGCGGCCTCGCGGCCCTGCTGGCCGAGGCTCTGCCGCCGGAGCAGGAAAAGATAAAAGAGGATTGACAGGCGGCCTGCCCGTGAGCCGCCGCAAACCTCCGCAGAGGGTTTCTTTTTCCCCTCAGATATGCTATACTATAATGTGTTTTGATGACCCTCGCCCGGAGATGGGCGATCGCAATAGAGAATGGGGCAGCAGAGAAAGGAATTCACGACTATGGCACAGAACGACATCGGTATCGATCTTGGTACGACGACCATCATCATCGCGCAGGAGGGGCAGGGCGTCGTCCTCAACCAGCCCAGCGTAGTGGCGGTGGACACCCGCAAGAACTGCGTGCTCGAGGCAGGAGACAAGGCCCTCGCAATGGTGGGCCGCACGCCCAACTACATCTCCGCCATCTTCCCGCTGAAGGACGGCGTCATCAGCGACCACACCATGACCCGCGAGCTGATCTGCCGCTTCGTCAATCAGGTCTACAGCTCCCACATGGTCAAGCCCCGGGTGGCCGTCTGCGTGCCCGCCGCCATCACCGGCATCGAGAGCGACGCCGTGGTGGAGGCCGTCATGGCCGCCGGTGCCCGTCAGGTCTACCTCATCGATGAGCCGATCGCCGCCGCCCTCGGCTCCGGCATCGACATCACCGTTCCCGATGGCCGGATGATCATCGACATCGGCGGCGGCACCACCGACATCGCCGTGCTGAGCCTCGGCGGCAAGGTCAAGGCCACCAGCGTCCGCGTCGCGGGCAACCACTACGACGAGGAGATCCTCAAGTTCGTGCGCAACAAGTTCAGCATCGCCATCGGCCAGCGCACCGCCGAGAACCTGAAAAAGAACGTGGCCTGCTGCCCCCAGAAGGCCGACTTCAACGAGACGATGGAGATCAAGGGCCGCAGCCTGCTCACCGGCCTGCCCGTCCGGGTCAACGTCTCCACCGCCGACCTCTACGAGCCGGTCATGCGCCTGAGCGAGCAGATCGGCACCGCCGCCCATCAGGTGCTGGAAAAGACGCCCCCCGAGCTGGCCGGTGACATCTACCGCAACGGCGTCGTCCTCACGGGCGGCGGCGCACAGCTCCACGGCCTGCCCGAGTACCTCAGTCAGGAGCTGAAGGTGGAGGTGACGGTCTCGCCCGACCCCGTCAACTGCGTGGCGCTGGGCACGGCCATGAGCCTGCGGATGGGCGACAAGCTGGAGACCGGCTTCACCGACGCCACCCCCCGCATGGGCCGCCGCTGAGGGCTTGTTCACAGTCTGGTGAAGAAGAACATGATTTTTGTTCATAGTTGTTGAATCGACCCGGAAAATATTGTATAATATCTTCAAATCGGTTTTTGCTGTCCGCCCGGCGGTCGGCAAAGAAAAAAGTAACTAGGAGGAAGACCATGGATTTAGGTTATGATGTGATCGTTACCATAACCGGTATTGTGCTGGTGTTTCTGATCCTCGTCCTGCTGATGGCCATCATCACGCTGGAGGGCAAGATCTTTGACGCCATGAACAGCAAGAAGGCAGCCGCCAAGGCTGCGTCTGCTGCAAAACCGGCTGCTCCTGTGAAACAGGCCGCTGCGCCCGCTGCCGCACCCGCAAAGGCTGCTGCCCCGCAGGTGGAGGCAGGCATCCCCGGCGACGTTGTGGCAGCCATCATGGCAGCCATCTACTCTATGGGCAACGGCAAGTACGTGCTGAAGGCAGTCCGCCGCGGCAAGAATGGCTGGGGCAAGGCTGGCGTCAACGACACCACCGCGCCCTTTTAACACAGGAGGAAAAACATGACTCAGTTTATTGATACTCTGGTCGGTATTTTCCAGAGTTCCGGCTTTGCCCGGTTCGGTGAGCCGGGCGGTATGCTCTACGCCGTGATGATCTGCGTGGGCTGCTTCCTGCTCTACCTTGCGATCGTCAAGGAGTTCGAGCCTCTGATCCTGCTGCCTATGGCCTTCGGCATGATTTTGGCCAACCTCCCCGGCAGCGGCGTCATCCATATGCAGTATTTCGTCGGTGACGGCCTCGAGCACCCGATGTGGATCGAGATCCTGAACAACGGCGGTCTGGCCGATATGCTCTACATGGGCGTCAAGCTGGGCATCTACCCGCCGCTGATCTTCCTCGGCATCGGCACCATGACCGACTTCGCCCCCCTGATCTCCAACCCCAAGAGCCTGCTGCTGGGCGCTGCCGCTCAGTTCGGCATCTTCGGCACCTATATGGGCGCTCGTCTGCTGGCCGCGACCGGTCTGGTGGACTTCACCCAGAAGCAGTCTGCCGCCATCTCCATCATCGGCGGCGCAGACGGCCCTACCGCTATCTTCGTCACCTCCCGTCTGGCTCCTGAGCTGCTTGGCTCCATCGCCGTTGCGGCCTACAGCTACATGGCTCTGGTGCCCGTCATCCAGCCCCCCATCATGAAGGCTCTGACCTCCAAGAAGGAGCGTACCGTCGTGATGAAGCAGCTGCGCACCGTGACCAAGACCGAGAGGATCATCTTCCCCATCATGGTCGCCATCATCGTCTCCCTCATCGTGCCCGATGCCGCCGTTCTGGTCGGTATGCTGATGCTGGGCAACCTGATGAAGGAGTGCGGCGTCGTGGACCGTATCCAGAAGACCGCTGGCAATGAGCTGATGAACATCATCACCATCTTCCTTGCCCTGTCCGTCGGCTGCACCACCTCCGCCAACACCTTCCTGAACAACCGCACCCTGTTCATCATCGTGCTGGGCCTCATCGCCTTCTCCTTCGGCACCGCTGCCGGTGTCATCTGCGGCAAGGTCATGTACATCCTCACCGGCGGTCAGGTCAACCCCCTGATCGGCTCCGCAGGCGTTTCCGCTGTGCCTATGGCTGCCCGCGTCTCTCAGAAGGTGGGCCAGAGCGAGAACCCCTCCAACTTCCTGCTGATGCACGCCATGGGTCCCAACGTGGCCGGCGTCATCGGCTCTGCCGTCGCTGCTGGTATCCTTATCAACATCTTCGGCTAAGCATTTCCTGAATGTCTCCGCTCCATCGTGGTATTTTCCGCGATGGGGCGGTTTTTGTTTTGGGGCTTCTGGAATCGTCTGAAAAGCTGCCCTCTTCGCCAGAGGCTCCCCTACTAGGGGAGCTGTCGAGCGATAGCGAGACTGAGAGGTTGTACGGAGGTGAGCCTGACCGTGAGCCGCAGCGGAACGAAACCTCTCCGTCACGCCTGCGGCGTGCCACCTCCCCTATCGAGGGGAGGCCTTGGCATACCGCAAAGTTTCGTCTTCAACTGGAAACTTTCCCTCTTCGCCAGAGGCTCCCCTACAAGGGGAGCTGGCGAGGAGCCTGCGACGAGACTGAGAGGTTGTACGAAGGACAGCCTGCCCGTGCACCGCCGCGAAGCCCCCGCAGCTCCACCCCGACGAGTTTCCTCTTATTATGTACAACTTTTTCGAAATGTGATATACTATAAATCAAGTGGTTTATCCAGAAATGAACGAAAAGAACAGGTGAAACAATGGCAACAGATCTCGCACAACAATTCTGCGCTTTGCGTGATACCTATATCGAAAAGCAGTTCGGGCGGCTGAACGAGATGCAGCGGCAGGCGGTGTTCACCACCGACGGCCCGCTCCTCATCCTCGCGGGGGCAGGCAGCGGCAAGACCACTGTGCTGGTCAACCGCATCGCCAATCTCATCCGCTTCGGCTCGGCCCACGGCTCGAAATGGACGCCCCGGGAGGTCACGGAGGAGGACGTGAAGGCCCTGCGCACCGCCATCATGACCGGCACCGACGCCCCGGCGTGGCTGGACGGGATGCTCCGCCAGAACGCCGTCCGCAGCTGGAACGTCATGGCCATCACCTTCACCAACAAGGCCGCCGGAGAGCTGAAAGAGCGCCTGCGCCGGATGCTGGGCGGGGAAGAGGGGGATGAGGTCTTCGCCTCCACCTTCCACTCCGCCTGCGTCCGCATCCTCCGCCGCTGGGCTGAGGAGATCGGCTACCCCCGCAGCTTCACCATCTACGACACTGACGACGCCCAGCGGGTCATGAAGACGGTGTACAAGGAGCTGAGCGTGGACGACAAGTTCTTTCCCATCAAGAGTGCCATCAACCAGATGAGCCGCTGGAAAGACCAGCTCATCAGCCCCGAAGAGGCTCTGCGCACCCCCGCCCGGGACACCAAGGGCGCCCTCGCGGCCAAGGTCTACGCCGCCTACGAGCGGAAGCTCAAAGAAGCTGGTGCTTTCGATTTCGACGACCTCATCTACCAGACGGTCATCCTGCTGTCGGAGCACGAGGACGTCCGTGAGTTCTACCAGAACAAGTACAAATACCTGCTGGTGGACGAGTATCAGGACACCAGCGTGGCCCAGTTCCGCCTCGTCAGTCTCCTCACCGGCCCGGAGAAGAACATCTGCGTCGTGGGCGACGACGACCAGAGCATCTACCGCTTCCGGGGCGCGACCATCGAAAACATCCTCAACTTCGAGCGCATCTATAAGGGCACCAAGACCATCCGCCTTGAGCAGAACTACCGCTCTACCTCCAATATCCTGAACGCCGCCAACTGCGTCATCCAGCACAACACCGAGCGGAAGGGCAAGACCCTCTGGACCAAGAACGGCGAGGGCGACAAGGTGCAGGTCTACACCGCCGAGAACGAGCAGGATGAGGCCATGCACATCGCCGACGTCATCGGCCAGCACCTCAAGGCGGGCGGCCATCTGGCCGACCACGCCATCCTCTACCGGATGAACGCCCAGTCGGCCCCCATCGAAAGCTATTTCACCCGCGCCGGCATCCCCCACAAGATCGTGGGCGGTCAGCGCTTCAACGACCGCAAGGAGGTCAAGGACATCCACTCCTATATGTCCATCGTGGCCAACCCCCGGGACGACATCCGCCTCCGCCGCATCATCAACGAGCCTGCGCGTAAAATCGGCGCAACGACTGTCGAGGTCATCGCCGACCTCGCGGCCCAGCAGGGCGTGAGTATGCTGGACGTCATCTCGCAGGCCGACCAGTACGCCAAGCTCAGCCGCGCCATCGCGCCGCTGTATAAATTCTGGGACATCTACCAGAAATTGCAGGAGTCGCTGGAAACAAAGACGCTGGACGAGTTCGCCGCCGATGTCATCGAGCTGACGGGCTACCGCGCCATGCTGGAGGCCGACGCCGCCAAGGGCCATGAGGACGCCGCCGACCGCCTGCAGAACCTCGGCCAGCTGGTCAACAATGTCAAGAGCTACTGCGACCAGCACGGGGAAGAGGCCTCCCTGGAGGGCTACTTGGAGGACATCGCCCTCATCAGTGACATCGACAGCTACAACGAGAGCGCCGATCAGGTGGTGCTCATGACCATCCACTCCGCCAAGGGCCTCGAGTTCCCCTATGTATTCCTCATTGGCATGGAAGAGGGGGTCTTCCCCAGTGAAATGAGCAAGTATTCCGAGGCCGACCTCGAGGAGGAGCGCCGCTTGGCCTATGTCGGCATCACCCGCGCCAAGAAGGAGCTGTACATCTCCAACAGTGTCACTCGGATGCTCTATGGCCGCACCCAGCGCAACGAGCCGAGCCGCTTCCTCCGGGAGATCGAGCCGGAGTACCTCGAGGAGACCCGCAGCCCGGTGCTGGAGCAGCGCTCCCGTCTGGGCGGCTGGGGCAGCAGCTGGGGCAGCGACAGCGTCCCGGGCGGCGCGTCGGGCTACTCCGGCCCCTCCGGCTGGGGGCGTTCGGCCTCCGGCCACGGCGGCTACCTTAATCAGGAATACAACGCCCCTTCGTCCGGAAACCGCAGCTTCGGCGCGGACTATGCGGGCCGGGGCAGTACCGCGTCGGGCTATGGCAGCAGCTCCGGCCCGTCCGGCTTCGGCAGCGGCTATGGCCGCCCGACGGCCCCCAAAGCGCCGGTCCGGCCCGCAGGCGGCGGCGTAAGCCCGGCTGCTCCCGCGCCCCGTCCCGCCTCCACCGGCCCCAAGCACTACGAGCCGGGCGACATCGTGGAGCACAAAGTCTTTGGCCGGGGCGAGGTGCTGAAGGTCAAGCCCGCCGCAGGCGACCAGATCGTAGAGATCCGCTTCGAGAAGGTGGGCGTGAAGAAGACCATGGCAAACTATGCGCCCCTTGTGAAGATAACGACGGAGGAATGAGAAAAAATGATGACTGTCCGATTGATCGCACACACGCCGGAGCCGGAGAAGGTGGTGGCGGCGGCGGCGAAGCTCTGCTACTCCGACGCCCACATCACCGACCTTCTGGATGGGCTGGATGAGGAAAAGACCGCCCGCTTCCTGACCATGCTCAGCGACGTGGGCCACGCCAGCCCCATCGAGCACGCCAGCTTCACCTTCGGCATCGAGGGGGTGAGCCGCACTCTGCTGGCCCAGATCACCCGCCACCGCATCGCGTCCTTCAGCGTCCAGAGCCAGCGGTACGTCCGTCTGGACGATTTCCGCTACGTCATCCCGCCCGAGATCGAGGCCATCCCCGAGGCAAAGGCGGCCTTCCTCGAGAGCATGGACGAGGATGCCAAGCGCTACCTCGACCTTGTGCAGAAGCTGGAAGAGGGCCACACCGCCCGCCTGATGGCCGAGGGCCTGTCCGAAAAGCAGGCCCGGGCCAAGGCCTCCAAGCAGGCCAACGAGGACGCCCGCTTCGTCCTGCCCAACGCCTGCGAGACCAAGATGGTCGTGACCATGAACGCCCGCAGCCTCCAGAATTTCTTCCACCTCCGCTGCTGCAGCCGCGCCCAGTGGGAGATCCGGCAGCTGGCCGAGGAGATGCTGCGGCTGGTCTACCCGGTGGCACCCCATCTCTTCCGCACCGCTGGCCCGGCCTGCGTGTCCGGCCCCTGCCCGGAGGGCAGGATGTGCTGCGGCCGCACCGCTGAGGTCCGCGCCCGGTACGCCGCGCTGAAAGGGGAGAGGACAGAATGAGCAAGGGCAGGCTTCTCGTCCTCGAGGGTCTGGACGGCTCTGGCAAGGCCACGCAGGCAAAGCTTCTGGCCGCCCATCTGTCCGGGAGCGGCCGCAGGGTGATGGAGATCACCTTCCCGGACTACGAGAGCGATTCCAGCGCGCTGGTAAAGATGTACCTCTCCGGCCAGTTCGGCAGCAGGCCCGACGACGTCAACCCCTACGCCGCGTCCAGCTTCTACGCCGTGGACCGGTACGCCAGCTATAAGACCAAATGGGGCAGCTTCTATGAGGCGGGCGGCATCGTCATCGCCGACCGTTACACCACGTCGAACGCCGTCCACCAGTGTTCCAAGCTCCCGCCCGACCAGTGGGACGGCTTCCTCCGCTGGGCCTTCGAATATGAGTACCAGCTTTTAGGCCTGCCCGCGCCGGACGCCGTCGTTTACTTACAGGTAGACCCCGCCGTGAGCCAGAAGCTCATGACCGGCCGCTACCACGGCGACGAGAGCAGGAAGGACGTCCACGAAAAGGACACCGAATATCTGGCCCGCAGCCGCCGCGCCGCTGAGTACTGCGCGGAGCATCTGGGCTGGGCCACCGTCCACTGCACGGTGGACGGAGCCATGCGCACCATCGAGGACATTCAGGCCGAGGTGCAGGCGCTGGCCGGAAACGTGCTCGGATAACCGCGAAAAAGGGAGGGATACTATCGATGTATCGTTTGATGCAGCCGTCTGAAGAGGCGGCAGTCGTGGCACTGTGGCAGGCAGAGCGGGGCGACAGCGCCGCCTTTGCCAAGACCGCTCTGGAACAGTTCGCCGGGGTGGAGAATGTCTATGTCGCCGAGGAGAACGGACGGCTCGAGGCCGCTGCGCTGGCCGTGCCGGTCACCCTCAGGGGCCGCAGCGGCAGCTATCTTTATGGCCTGTGCGGAAAGGGCGAGCTGCTCCTCGCGGGCCTCGTGGACTATCTCTGCGCCCAGCAGAAGCTGCGGGGGGCGGGCTTCACGGTGGCTGTGCCGCAGGGGCAGGAGCAGGCCGCTCTGCTGGAAAGCAAGGGCTTCCGCTGGGCCTTCCCCCTCCGCTGCCTGCCCCGGGAGGTGTCCCGCAACCTGTGGAGTCAGGCCGAGTTCGACTCCGTCACCGCCCGCAAGCTCTGTGAGCTGCGGGAGCGCTTCTGCTCCGACACCGTCCAGCTCCCGCCGGAGCGGATGGCCGTCGTGCTGGGCGACCTCTACGCCCGGGGTGCCACCATCGTGTCCAGCGGGAAGGGCTACGGCGTCTATTTCCGCCGGGAGGACACCCTCTACTTTGTGGAGATGATGGCCGAGGACGACCGCTCTGCCGAGGTGCTGATGGAAGCCGCCCGGGAGAAGGAGGTCATCGTGGAGCGCGCCGTCATCACGGTGGGCGCGGCCCAGAACCTCTTCCTCGGCGAGGGCAGACGGCAGGATTACGGCATGATCCGGTTCGACGCCGAACCCTTCGACGTGGAAGAGAGCTATATGCGGCTGATGATGGAGAGCTGAACGGACGATAAAGGAGTGCGTATGGCGCAACAAGGAAAGAAGAAAAAAGGCGGAGCAGCGAAAGTGATTTTAGCTGTGCTGCTGGTCGTGATCCTGACGGCGGGCGGCATGGCGCTGTTTGCCTATCGGGAGATAAACGGAAACGGCCTGAAATCCGGCACCGAAGTAACGGTAAGCATCCCGCAGGGCAGCGGCGTGGCCGCCATCGCCAACCGGCTCAAAGACGCCGGCGTCATCCGGTACCCCCACCTCTTCCGCTGGTATGTGGGCCGGCAGGGCGCGGCAGCGAAGCTCCAATACGGAGAGTTCGAGCTTGCCCCCGGCAGCTCCTACGATGCCATCATCGCGGCCCTCTCTGCCTACGCGCAGGCCGACAGCGTCCGGCTGACCTTCCCCGAGGGCACGACGGCCATCGCCATCGCCCGGAAGATGGAGGACGCGGGGCTGTGCAGCGCCGAGGACTTCCTTGCGGAGGCCAACACCGGCGATTTCAGCTCGTACCGGTTCTGGCAGTACGTCCCGGACGACAAGGACGCCCCCGACCGCTTCCTCAAGTGTGAGGGCTATCTTTTCCCGGACACCTACGACTTTTTGAAGGACGACACCGTCCATCATTATGTGGAGACGTTCTATGCCCACTTCGATAAGCAGATCACCGACGAGATGTATGCGGCGATGGAAGAGCAGGGGATGACCCTGCCCGAGGTGGTGACGCTGGCGTCCTTCGTGCAGGAGGAGGCGGGCAACGCGCAGGACGACAACGTGGCGCAGGTGTTCCGCAACCGTCTGGCCGAGGGTTCGCCCTACCCCAAGCTCCAGAGCAACACCTCCAGCTACGTCCAGAGCGACGCCGACAACAACTATCTCTGGAACTGGGTCGCGCCCTATTACGGCAGCTGGGACAGCATCCCGGAGAACATCCGGACGGCCTACGACACCTACACCTGCACCGGCCTGCCTGCCGGACCCATCTCCAACCCCGGCATCGCGGCCCTCCGCGCCGCCCTCGCCCCCCAGCCCGACGAGGAGGCGAAGGACGCCTATTTCTTCGTCACCGACCGCAAGGGAAACTACTACTACGCCCGCACCTACGCAGACCATCAGAAAAACTGCGATGCGGCGGCGAAAGTCAATAAAAGCTTAACGTAAAAGAGGAATATCATGTTACAGATACCGGAACTTCTGGCCCCGGCGGGCGACCTCGAGCGCCTGCGGTACGCCATCAACTACGGCGCGGACGCCGTCTACTGCGCCCTGCCCGAGTTCGGGATGCGCTCTGCACCCACCAACTTCACCCCCGAGCAGCTGACAGAGGGCGTCATCTACGCCCACGCCCGGGGCCGCAAGGTCTACCTGACCATGAACACCCTGCCCACCAATGAGGAGGCCGACCGCCTGCCGCAGGCCATCAAGGACGCGGCTGCCGCCGGTGTGGACGCCTTCATCGTGGCTGACCTCGGTGTTCTGGACGCCTGCAAGACCTTTGCGCCCGACATCGACGTCCATATGTCCACCCAGACCGGCATCACCAACTGGGCCGCAGCCCGCGCCGCCTACAACATGGGCGCGAAGCGGGTGGTGCTGGCCCGTGAGATGACCTTACAGGACATCGCTACCCTCCGGGACAAGACCCCGCCGGAGCTGGAGATCGAGGCCTTCGTCCACGGTGCCATGTGCATGAGCGTGTCGGGCCGCTGCCTGCTCTCCAACTATATGGCGGGCCGCGACGCCAACCGGGGCCAGTGCGCCCAGCCCTGCCGCTGGAAGTATTATCTCAGCGAGGAGACCCGCCCGGGCCAGCTCTACGAGATCGGCGAGAACGAGGACGGCAGCTACATCCTGAACGCCAACGACCTGTGCACCGCCCCCTTCCTCGACCTCATCTGCAAGGCGGGCGTGGACAGCCTGAAGATCGAAGGCCGCGCCAAGACCTTCTACTACGTTGCCAGCGTGACTGCCGCCTACCGCCGCGCCCTCGACCAGTATCTGGCCGACCCCATGAACGAGAGCTTCGAGCTGCCGGAGGAGGTGCTGGCCGAGCTGACCCGTACCAGCCACCGCCACTACTCCCCGGGCTTCTACTTTGGCCGGGAGCAGGCCCGTCAGGCCACCGACAGCGCCACCTACATCCGCGAGTGGGAGTTCGTGGGCACCGTGGACGGCTGGGAGAACGGCGTCGCCAGCTGCCAGCAGCGGGGCAAGTGGAGCCTCGGCGACACGCTGGAGGCCCTCTGCCCGGATGGCCGCAGCATCCCGCTGACCCCCGCGTGGATCAAAAATGAGGCCGGTGAGCTGGTGGAGTCCACCCCCCACGCCATGGAGCACTACACCATCCCCACCCCTGAGCTGCCGCCCCTGAGCCTGCTGCGGCGGAAGGTCTGAGGGATACTGCAAACACAACGGATGTACGAAAGCAACAGAAAAAAGAAGGTCTGCTATGAGCAGTGTGGTAAGCAGCAAGATAACCGGAAAAGAATATCCGCTTTCCAAGATATTCAGCTCGGATTTTGAATATCATATCCCGGGCTACCAGCGCCCTTATGCATGGACGGAAGATGAAACGGGCGCGCTGTTCGATGATTTATATGGATTTTTCCAGACAGAGAACACAGAAAATTTCTTTCTGGGTAGCATCGTCCTTATCAAGGATGAACAGAACCGCTATGCCGATGTCATCGATGGACAGCAGCGCCTGACGACACTGTCCATCCTGTTTGCAGTTCTTGCCGACACATTTGACAACGAAGACTATAAGATGGACTGCAAAAAATATTTGCAGGAAAAGGGCAATGTATTGGAGGGCATCGAGGCCCAGCCGAGATTATTCCTCAAGGAAAAAGACCAGCCGTTTTTCCATAAGTACATCCAGAATATTCAGCTGGACGCATTGGGGCAGCTGGATCCGGCGGTGTTGGACACCGAGGCAAAGCTGCATATCCAGAAAAACTGCGCTGTGCTTCGCAAGAGTTTTGCTGAAATGTTCAGCAATGACGATGGTCGGCTAAGATTTACACAGTTTTTGCTGACCCGTTGCTATCTGGTGGTCGTTTCGACGCCGAGTCAGGAATCCGCGTTCCGTATTTTTACGGTCATGAACAGCAGGGGACTCGACTTATTGCCGACAGACATCATCAAATCGACTGTTATTGGAAGTCTTCCCAAAGAAAAACAGCAGGGCTACACGGAAAAATGGGAAGGGCTGGAGGAGTTGACAGGACGTGACGGATTCAATGAAGTGTTTACTCACACCCGTACTATATTTGTAAAGGAACGCCAGAAAAAGACTCTTCGGGAAGAGTTTGAAGAGTACGTGTTAAAGACGGTATCCCCGGAACAGCTGATCGATGACTATCTTGTACCCTATACGAATGCCTACGTTCAGCTGAAAAATTGCGAGTTCACTGCTACGCATCATGCAGACGAGGTAAACGGGCTGCTTTTCTGGCTGAACAAGACCAATAACTCCGACTGGATGCCACCTGCTATCAAATTTCTCGCAGAGCACCCGAATGATTCTGAATACGTTCTCTGGTTTATCCGAAAGCTGGAAAGGCTGGCATCTTATCTACTGGTGACCGCGCAGGATGTCAACCACCGCGTAGACCGGTATAAATGGCTTCTGGTGGAAATGGAAAGTCGGCCTGACAGCACGCTGGCTGATCCACTGAGAAACATTGAGCTTACTGACTGGGAAAAAGAACAATTCCAGCAGACACTGGATGGCGAAATTTATACGATGACCGCACAGCGCCGTAACTACATCATCCAGCGGCTGGACTCTTTCATGAGTGACGGCGGGGCATCGTATAATCAGAAGCTGTTTACCATCGAGCATGTCCTGCCGCAGCATCCTCCTGTCCATGGCAGTTGGCTGGAACTCTGGCCGGATGAGCAGGAGCGTAAATATTGGCTCAACCGCATCGCAAATCTTGTGCCGCTGACCCGGCAGAGAAATTCTGCGGCACAGAATTATGGCTTCGCGACCAAGAAGGAAAAATATTTCCAGTCAAAAGGCGGCACGAGTTCCTATGTTCTCACGACGCAGGTCATCAATGAGCCTGTATGGACGCCGGATGTTGTGAAAAAGCGGCAGGCGATGCTGAGCGACGTGTTTGCAGAAAAGTGGGAGTTGAATCCTTCCCGGCAAAGTGGGACGGACGAAGGTCTGTTTTTGCTGGCTGGTCGCGGGAGCAGCGCTATGGGGTATCCTATCGATAAAGACTGTTTTCTGGTATTGAAGGGCAGCCGCATTGCCCCAGATGTGACGAGTGGATTGCCGCAGAACTATGTGGAACAGAGAAAAACTCTGCTAGGGATCGGTATAATACAGAATAACGTATTTGCCGAGGACAATGTATTCACCAGTGCCTCTGCTGCGGCATCTATTATACTTGGCCGTTCGTCCAATGGCCGCAGAGAATGGGCGAAGCTTGATGGCCGCACGCTGGCACAATCTGGACATTAAAAATCACATCATAACGTAAAAGCGCCCCCGTCAGTGCATGGCTGACGGGGGCGCTTTGATCAGTAGGAGATCATTCCGGCTTGACCTGCAGCTCCTGCTCACAGTAGATGCAGCGATACTTGCCGTTGGAGCTGAGCTCGAAGATCTGGTCGCACTCTTCCTCGATGGAGGAGATGCAGCGGGGGTTCTTGCACCGCACGATGTTGACCAGACGCTTGGGGGGCTGGGGCTTTTCCTTCTTGATGGCCCGGCCATTTTCGATGACGGTCACGCTGATGTCGGGGTCGAGATAGGCCAGCACGTCGAGGTTGAGCCAAGAGGCGTCGCCCTCCACCTTGATGATGTCCTTCCGGCCCGATGCAGCCTTGTGGCTGCGGGCGTTCTGGATGAGGGCCACACTGGAGGTGCGGTTGCCCTTGATGCCCAGCAGGTCCATCAGGCCGATGGCCGTGCCTGCCTTGATATGGTCAATAACGATACCGTTCTGAATCTCATCAATGTTCAGCATTTCAGTTGTCCTCCTTGTCTGCTTTGGGGTCCTTGAGGCCCAGCAGTGTCATGATAAGTGCCATCCGGACGTAGACACCGTTCTGCACCTGCTCGAAGTAGGCGGCGCGGGGGTCGTCGTCCACATCCAGCGCGATCTCGTTGACGCGGGGCAGGGGATGCAGCACCGCCATGTCGGGCTTGGCGAGGGCCATCTTGTCCTTGGTGAGGATGTAGCTGTTCTTCAGGCGGATGTAGTCCTCCTCGTTGAAGAAGCGCTCCTTCTGGACGCGGGTCATGTAGAGGATGTCCAGCTCGGGCATGGATTCCTCGAGGCTGCGGGTCTCCTTGTAGGGAATGTGGTTGGCCTCGAGGACGTCGGTGATGATGTAGTCGGGCACGCGAAGCTCCTCGGGGCTGATGAGGACGAAGCGGATGTTCTCGCAGCGTGCCATCGTCTTGATGAGGGAGTGGACGGTGCGGCCGAACTTCAGGTCACCGCACAGGCCGATGGTCAGGTCGTGGAGACGGCCCTTGCGGCGGCGGATGGTCATCAGGTCGGTCATGGTCTGGGTGGGGTGCTGGTGTCCGCCGTCGCCTGCGTTGATGACAGGGATGCGGGAGTACCGGCTGGCCCGCAGCGGTGCGCCCTCCTTGGGGTGGCGCATGGCCACGATGTCGGCGTAGCAGGACACGACGCGGATGGTGTCGGCCACGCTCTCGCCTTTGGATGCGCTGGACACGTTCTCACTGGGGAAGCCAAGGACATGGCCGCCGAGGTTCAGCATCGCGGCCTCGAAGGAGAGGCGGGTGCGGGTGGACGGCTCGTAGAACAGGGTGGCCAGCTTTTTGTGGGCGGCCACATCCTGATAAGCGGCCGGGTCGGCGCAGATGTGGTCGGCCAAATCCAGCAGAGAGGTGATCTCCTGCTGGCTGAGATCCAACGGATCGATCAGATGACGCATATTGTTTTGTTTCCCTCCGTCAAAGAAGCTTTCGAAGAATCGAGAAGTCGAAGAAATTCGTGTAGTAGCTCAGCGAACGCATGACGGGATGGCAGAGCCGGTTGTAGCAGATCTCATCCAGCAGCAGCATGGCCTCGCCGGGGGCCAGACGCATGGCGGCGCGGATGGATTCGTCCCCGCAGCTGGCCTTGAGGTGGGCCACATTGGAAGCCACCTGCTGGCGGCACTCCCGCTCCAAGACCTCGAATACGTCGCCCGACAGGTCGATGCGGGTGAAGTCCCGGCTGCCGAAGAGGGCGCGGGGCAGGTAGTCGATGGAGTAGATGACGGGGGTGGTGTCGGCGAGGATGCGCTTCTTGATGCAGATCACCTCGTCGCCCGGCTCGATGGCAAGCTCCCGGGCCAGCTCTTCGTTGGCACGGACGGGATAGATCTGGATGCCGTCGGCGTGGGGGTAGCTGCCAAAGCTGCGGATGAGCGGGTAATACTCCAGCTTCTGGTCCAAGCGGCTGCGTAGGCCCAGCACGCTCCGGTTGACCACTGTGCCGATGCCGCGCACCCGCTCGATGTAGCCTGCACGCTCCATCTCACTCAGTGCGTCTCGGATGACGGTGCGGCTGACGCCGAGTTCGGCGGCAAGGTCCACCTCCGCAGGCAGACGGTCGGCCTGTGCATAGCGGCCGGTGCGCAGTTCCTCCAGCAAGGCGCTGACGATGCGGTCGCTGATGACAGCGCCGCCCAAGCGGCTGGAAGGGGATAAGCTGGGATCTCTCATGGTTCGTTTCCTCCGGTACACGGGCAGGGCGGCCCTGCCTGGACTTCAGAAAAAGCCCTGCCCGGACACAAGGATGCCCGGCAGAAACTTTTTCTACAAATATTATAACATAAATTGACAATGTTTCAAACGGCATTTATACTGGAATCGACCGGAAAGTATGATTTTATTTTGGAGGGATAGAGCAAGAATGGAAGTTCTTCTGCACAAAGGGTGCGGCAGACCCGAAAGCCGCACCATGACCCTGCGCCCCGCCGGGCCGGAGGATGCCGCCGCCTTCTACGCTTTGCAGAACGAGGTGCGGGCCGGGATGCCCCATCCGGAGCAGTTCGTGCCCGACACGCTGGAAAATATCGCCCGCTATCTGCGGGACGACCTGTGCATCGGCGGCTGGGACGGCGGGCGGCTGGGGGCCTACTTCATCCTGCGCTACTGCGGGCAGGACGAGCACAACTATGCCGCCTTCATGGGCATCCCCAGACCCGCGTGGGACGGCTGGGCCAACGCGGACAGCGCCATCGTCCATCCCGACTATCGGGGCAACGGCCTGCAGCGGAAGCTGCTGGAAGCAGCCCTGACCCGGCTCCGCCCCGGCATCGTGGGCATCGGGGCGACCGTCAGCCCCGACAACCAGTACAGCCTCCGCAACGCCCTCGCCTGCGGCTTCGAGATCGTCTGCCGCCGGGAGATGTACGGCGGCTATGACCGGTATCTGCTGGCGAAGACCCTGAAGTAAGAGGCCCGCTTAAAGCCTCTCCCCTTGGGAGAAGGCAAGGACGCTGCCGAGAAACAAAAAACACAGCGATAAGATGGCTCTGAAAAAGCCAATGCTTATCGCTGTGTTGCTGTTTTATGGGGACGAGGCCTGCCCTCTCGGTCACGCCGCTTTTGTCAAGGAAATCTCCTGCTTCATCTTATGCCGCACCACCAGCAGGCAGCCGAGGTGAACCAGCGCCGTCAGGATCCAGCTGATGGGGTAGCTGAGATAGAGGGTGGTGGTCGAGCGGAACAGCTGGAAGATGGTGGCGATCCAGACCAGACGGAGCAGGCAGCTGCCCACGAAGCTGACCACCATCGGCAGGACGGAGTAGCCCCGGCCGCGCAGACAGCTGGCCAGCACGTCCATGCAGCCGCAGAGCAGGTAGGTGGTGCAGATGATGTGCATACGGGCCAGACCGGCCGCGACCACGGCCTCGTCGGAGGAGTAGAAGTGGAGCAGCTGCTCGCCCAGCAGGGAGGCACCACCGCCCAGCACGAGGCCGGTGACGGCGGCGCAGAGCAGACAGTTGCGCATGACGCGGTCGAGGTTGTCGTAGCGGCGTGCGCCCATGTTCTGGCTGGTGAAGGTGACGGCGGCCTGCGCGAAGGCGTTCATGGCCGTGTAGACGAAGCCCTCGAGGTTGGAGGCGGCCGAGTTGCCCGCCACGATGGTGGAGCCGAAGGAGTTGACCGCCGACTGGATGACGACGTTGGAGAGGCTGAACACGGTGCTCTGCAAGCCGGCGGGCAGGCCGATGCGCAGGATCTGGCCCAGCGCCCCCGCGTGGAAGCCCAGATGGCCGAGGTCGAGGTGGAGCGGGCCTTTCTCCTTCACCAGCAGGGCCGTGACCATGCAGGCGGAAACGGTCTGGCTGATGATGGTGGCCAGCGCGACGCCCGCCACGCTCATGGAGAAGAGGATGACGAAGACGAGATTCAGCACCACATTGATGGCGCCCGCCACGGCCAGACAGAACAGAGGCCGCTTGGTGTCGCCCACGGCACGCAGCAGCGCCGAGCTGAAGTTGTACAGCATGGTCATGGGCATCCCGATGAAGTAGATCTTGAGGTAAAGGGTGGACAGGTCGATGACGTCCTCAGGGCAGCTCATCAGCTCCAGCAGGCCCCGGGCCGCGAAGATGCCCACCACGGCCAGAAAAAGGCCGCTGACGAGGCCCAGCGTCACCGACGTCTGGACGGTGGTGTGGACGCCCTCCTCGTCCTTTGCGCCGAAGCAGCGGGCCGCGACGACGTTCGCGCCCAGCGACAGGCCCACGAACAGGTTGACCAGCAGGTTGATGAGTGCGCCGTTGGAGCCCACGGCCGCCAGCGCCGTGCTGCCTGCAAAACGGCCCACGACCACCACGTCAGCCGCATTGAACAGCAGCTGCAGGATGCTGGATGCCGCCAGCGGCAGGGAAAACAGGATGATCTTTTGCAGCATGGGGCCGCTGGTCAGATCGCCGGTCCGGGAATTTTGTGTCATGGAAATACTCTGCCTCCTCGAAGATCAGAAGATCACTCACGAAAAAACGCGCCGTCCAACAGCGGACGACGCAGATATATCTATATTATAATACGGTTTTGAGTAAAATACAAGCAAAAAACAGGTAAATTCGAGTCGTTTCCGTACAAAAAAGCACCCCCGCAGATGCAGGGGCGCCATTGCGAAACAGAAGCTTACTTCTGGGTCTTCATGTAGATATGGTGAGGCAGACCGGCGATGTACAGCGGGGTCAACTCAGCCTGAATGAGAGGCCGTGCGTAAGCGAGGAAATCTTCGGTCATCTGGGTATGATTCTCGTTCATCCAGCTCAGCGGCACCTTCTTCTCGAGGTTTGCCACTTCGCTGATGGGGTGCAGCTCGGTGGTGCACTGGTAGGGGCTGTTGGAGATGCGCTTCAGGGCCACCATCTGGCCGGTGACGCCCTCAAAAGCAGCCTTGGCGGCAGCACCGCCGACCTGATAGGCCTCGGTGATGTCGGTGCGGCTGGTCAGGTGTCCGGCGCAGCGCTGCAGGGTGGAAAGCTCGATGCAGCGGGTCTTGGTGTCCAGATTGCGGGCCACTACGTTGGCCAGATAGCGGGCAGTGCCGGTCAGGGCCTTGTGGCCGAAGGCATCCACTGCATGGACGTCATCTGCCAGCTCGCAGACGTAGCGGCCATCCTCCAGCTTGACGCCCTCCGACACGGCGATGACGATGCTGGGCTTCTTCTCCTGCATCGCCCGCACCTTCTCGACGAAGTGCTCCACGTTGAAGGGGACTTCCGGCAGGCAGATCATATCCACGCCCTCGCAGTCGTCGCTCTTGGCCAGCGCGGCGGCGGCGGTCAGCCAGCCGGCGTTGCGGCCCATGATCTCCACGACGGTGACGTACTTGGTGCCGTAGACGGTGGCGTCACGGATGATCTCCTTCATCACCACGCCGATGTACTTGGCCGCAGAGCCGTAACCGGGGGTGTGATCCGTGACCATCAGGTCGTTGTCGATGGTCTTGGGCACGCCCATGAAGCGGATGTCGCTCTGGATGCGCTCGCCGTACTCCGCCAGCTTGCCGATGGTGTCCATCGAGTCGTTGCCGCCGATGTAGAAGAAGTAGCCGATGTTCAGCTTCTCGAGGATGGCGAACAGCTTCTTGTACACAGTCTCGTCGGTGTGCCAGTCGGGCAGCTTATAGCGGCAGCTGCCGAGGAAGCTGGAGGGGGTGCGCTTGAGCAGCTCGATGTCAAGGTCATCGGTCAGCAGGGTGGACAGGTCAACGACCCGCTCCTCCAGAAGACCGGCCACGCCGTTGCACATACCGTAGACGATGTCTGCGCCACGGCTCTTGCAACTCTCGAACACGCCCGCCAGACTTGCGTTGATGACAGAGGTGGGGCCGCCGGATTGGCCAACGATTGCATTTTTACCCATGATGATTTCTCCTTTTTTGTTTTTCTGTTTCGGCATTATTTTATCGCAAGGCAAGAAATTAGTGCAACATTCAAACAGCATATTTGCGATATGCAATTCAACGCTG
>NZ_DAWCVJ010000019.1:0-36023 GCF_052358865.1 Faecalibacterium sp. | reverse complement strand
CATTTTTTCACGGAAGAAGTTCGTACAACCTGTACGGTCTGTACTTGTACGCACCCGTACGGAAAATCAAAACAAATTAAAACGCATCATCGTTTATATTTCGCATTTCCGTACGCCGTACGAACCGTACAGATTATTTGAAGTCCGTACAGATTTTTTGTACACCCCAAGAAGGAGCGTGATCTATGAAAGCTCAATACGGCATTTTAAGGTTCAAAAAGTACAAGGGGCCAGCAATCAGCCCCATCGAAGCCCACAATGAGCGCACCAAGGAGCAGTACGCCAGCAACCCGGACATCGACACGAGCCGGAGCCGCTACAACCTCCATCTGGTGCAGCCGCAGGGCAGGTACCGGGAAGAAGCCGACCGCATGATAGCCGCCGCCCACTGCCGTGTCCGCAAGGACAGCGTGAGGGTGGTGGAGGCACTCGTCACCGCCAGCCCGGAGTTTTTCAAGGACAAGACCAACCGGGAGATCAGGGCGTACTTTGCGTACGCCCTGAAATTTTTGGAGGGCAGACAGTGCACGGATACCTTTCTCTCTGCTGTTGTCCACATGGACGAGAAAACGCCCCACCTGCACCTCTGCTTCGTGCCCCTGACTGCTGACGGACGGCTGAGCGCCAAGGAGATCATCGGCAACCGCAAGAACCTTGTGAAGTGGCAGGACGAGTTCTGGCAGCACATGGTCAAGCAGTACCCGGAGCTGGAACGAGGCGAAAGCGCCAGCCAGACCGGACGGGAGCACATCCCGCCCCGCATCTTCAAGGAGATGACTCAACTGACCAAGCAGAAGGAGCAGTTGGATGCCCTGCTGGTGGGCATCACCCCCTTCAACGGCAAAAGCCGTGCGGCGGAGATTAGCAAGGTGCTGGACAGCTATATCCCGGCAGTGTCCAAAATGCGCACCGAACTGAACCGTTATCAGGTCGCCTTTACGGAGACCGCCGCCGAGAACAGACAACTGAAAAAGAAAAACAAGACGCTCTCTGCCTCGCTGGACAAAGCGAAGGAGGGGAGCGTCTTGAAGCGTCTGGGGGATGCCAAGCTGCGGCAGGACTATGAAGCCGCCCTGAAAACGCTGGACAGCATCCCGCCGGAGGTCATTCGATTCTATGAGAACCGCACGCAGGAATCTGTGGTGCGCCACGATAAGTAAGGAGCAACGCCTATGTGTAATAAAATGTACGAGAATGTGAAATCTTTGGATTATACGAAAAAATCCTTGCAGTCGGACTCTGATCCGGCTACAATGGAGGTGGTCACTCAAACCAATGCCGTCAAGTCTCCGACCAACAGCCCTAAAGCCCAGAAGCTGGTGTACACGGTAAAGGAGGTCGCGCAGATGCTGGCCATCAGCCAGCGTGCCGCCTACAACCTGTGCAACAGCACCACCGAGTTCCGTGTCCTGCGGGCAGGCGGAAGCATCCGCATCCCGAAAGACAGCTTCGATGCGTGGCTCTACCGGGCAGCTTGATAAGGAGGCAAATCTATGGCATATATCACGAAACGCGGCAGTTCTTACAGTGTCCGCTACACCTATCAGGATGAGCACGGCAAGAGCTGCGACAAATGGGAAAGCTTTCCCACCAAAGAGGAGGCGGTGAAACGCCAGAAACAGATCGAGCACGAGCTGGCGACCGGCAATTTCCTGATCCCGTCCACGGTGACGGTAGCAGAGTTCCTGATGGACTGGCTGCCCAAGCAGTGCAGCAAGCACAAGTGGACACCCAAGACCTACCAGTCCAATCTGGCGCTCATCCAGAACCTCATCATCCCTTATATCGGGGAGATGCAGATGCAGAAGCTGCGGCCTTACCACATCGAAGCCCTGTACGACACCCTGAGCAAGACCCCCTGCGGGCAGTATGTGGGCGGCAAGCGGCGAGACCTCTCGCCCAAGCAGCAGAAGCGCACCCTCTCCGGCACTACCCTCCATGAAGTCCACCAACTGCTGCACAATTCCTTTCTGCTGGCGGTGGAGTGGGGCATCCTCATCAAAAGTCCCGTCCCTGTGGAAGCCCCCAAAAAGACCACCCAAGAGCGCAGCATCTGGGAGGTGGAGGAGATGCGGGCAGCACTGGACAGCATGGAGGACCCCATCCTGCATCTGGCGGTGCACCTGACGCTGGTGGGTGCGCTGCGAGAAGGAGAGGTGGCAGGCCTGACCCCGGAGGACATCGACTTTGATGCTGCCAACGGCATGGGCACCTTCACCGTCACCCGTTCCATGCAGCGGGTGCAGAAGGACACGCTGGCACAGGTGGATAAGGGTTGCATCCTCCGCATCTTCCCGGACAAGCTGGAGGGCAGCAAGACCTCCCTCATTCTGAAGGACACCAAGACCGAGGCCTCCTGCCGTACCATCTTTATGACCGCTGCCCTGCGGGAGGAACTGAAGCAGTGGCTGGAACGGCTGAAGCGGGAAGAAGCCCTCGACCCGGAGCGGTACCGCAACAGCGGGATGCTGCTGCGGCTCCCCAACGGTCTGGCGGTGGAGCCGGTGCTTATCCGCAAGAAGTTCCTGAAATGGCAGGATGCACACCCGGAGTTCCCCCGCATCGTCTTTCACGGTCTGCGGCATTCCAGTGCCACCTACCAGTTGATGATCTCCGGCGGCGACATCAAGGCGGTGCAGGGGACCACAGGTCACGCCAGTGCGGATATGCTAGTGAACACCTACGCCCATATCCAGCAGTCCTCCCGTGTAGAGCTGGGCAAGAAGTTTGAAAGCGGCTTCTATGCCAAGCCCGACGCCCCCAGCCCGCAGGCTGTACCCGCCGCAGGCGAACCCACCATCTCCATGACGGCTCTTTTGGAATTGCTCAAGGATGCCGACCCGGAAATGAAGGCAAAGCTGCGCCTGGCACTGCTCACCTGATGCAAAAAAGGGCACTGACTGCAATGCAATCCAGCGCCCTACATAATCGGACATGGGAAACACCGACCGTGCAAAAACTGTGCAGAAACCGTGCACCCATGGCTTACAAAACAAAAAAGCCATGAAATCTTTCGATTCACAGCTTCCACGGTAGACATTCCTACGCGTTGGAACCCGCGGGCTAAGCAACAGCCCACTGGGCTGATTGCTTGCGGCGCTATGCGCCGCCGCCCTGTTCGAGCCCCTTCCATCGCGCAAACAAAAAAGAAAAACCAGTACACAATGTGTACTGGTTTTTCTTGGTGCGATGGAAGGGACTCGAACCCCCGGCCTACTGATTCGTAGGAACCGAATGGCACATTTTGTCCATTTCATCATTTGACGTTAAAACGTCATTTTAATCGAATCACCGTTATTTTGCCGTTGTTATTCTGTTGCATCCTTTGCATTGCTTGCACGCCTTTGCACCTGTTATCCATCCTTGCGATGTGCAGAAAATGTGCAAAAGTGTGCAGCGCCAAAATCAGCCCGGCAAAACAGGCTGTTTCGCACAGCCCCAAAAGCTGGATTTCAACGGTATTTATCGCGCATAATCTTCCAGTTTTATCCAGACAACAATCTTACATAACACATCGGTTCTATGGCAGGGTTTAGGACATCCGAACAGACACCGTTTGATATAGAAATGAGGTTCACCATGAACAAACTACTTTCCTGCCGCTTCAATATGGACACCAACCGGGTGGAAGCCCGGTTCGAGGATGGCACCACTCTTGCCATCGACTGCATCGCCGTCGAGGATGAGTGTGGCAACACCCCGGCACAGCGGGCAGAGCTGGACTGGCTGCTGTGTAATAAGCCCTTGGAGTACGCTCAGCTTGTGCTGGGAGGAGAGATGGAGCACTATCTCTCGCTGGGATGCGACCACGGCAGGCTGGAAGATTAAGTCCCTATAAAGAACACGATGCCCACCGACCTATGGTTTGCCATAAGCTGGTAGCATCGCTTCTTGTCCATAAGCAACTCGCTCTTTTCGGCTAACGCTTTTTTGTAAATGTTTCCCTTGCAGAATCTTTCCAGATTCTCTATAATAAGAAAGAGCTTTATAAATCTTCTTTCAAATGTTGAATCTGCTCTTGGAGGTGAGTAAGCCCATGACCGGCAGCGGCGCAAATAACCGTGATGTTAAAAAAATCAACCGCATCCGAACGATTCGCAGCATTTTTTCCTGCGACCGAATCTCGCAGCCGGAGCTTGCGGCAAAAGTCAACAACAGCTGGCCGACCGTATTGCAGAATGTCAAAGAACTGATGGCGATGGGACTGGTGCAGGAGGTCGGCACCTTTGAATCTACCGGTGGGCGCAAGGCGAGAGCATTTGCTCCCGTGCGGAATGCCAGACTTGCGGTCGGACTGGAGATCACCCAGAATCATGTCGGAGCAGTTCTGGTCGATCTGTCCGGTAACCTTCTCCACTATGAGCGTAAAAAGCGTCTTTATGAGCGGTCGGACACCTATGCGGAAATGCTTGCCGGAATCGTGCAGGGGCTGATTGAAAAAGAGGGCTGCCCGGTCGAAAAAATCTTGGGCGTCGGCATTTCGCTGCCCGGTATTCTGGACAAAGAGGGGCAGACATTGGTTTACTCTCATGCCTTGGGTCTGCGGAATGTTCCTACCGAAGAATTCAGCCGTTACATCCCGTTCTCCTGCCGGTTCATCAACGACGCGAACGCTGCCGGACTTGCTGAAGTGCGCGACCTCGAATCTCCCCGCAGCCTTGTCTACCTTTCTCTGAGCAACAGTGTCGGCGGTGCGATTCTGACCGGTGGAGCGCTCTATGGCGGCGACCATCTTCGTGCCGGAGAGTTCGGGCACAACACGCTCGTTCCCGATGGCCGCCCCTGCTACTGCGGAAAAAAGGGCTGTCTGGATGCCTATTGCTCTGCAAAAGTCCTCTCCCAGCTGACCGACGGAAATCTTGCACTATTCTTTGACGGGTTGCGCTCCGGCAATGCAGCTTTGCAAACGGCATGGAATGAATACCTTTCTTACCTTGCTGTAGCAGTCAATAATCTGCGCATGACCTTCGACTGTGATGTAATTGTTGGCGGCTACGTTGGCGGCTTTCTGGCAGAGTTTGGCGAACCGCTCCGGGAAATGCTGGTCGAGCGTAATACGTTTGAGCCGGACAGTTCCTACCTGAAGTTCAGCCGCTATAGGCTGGAAGCCTCTGCGCTGGGAGCCGCTCTGCTCCATATCGAAGCCTTTATTCAGAACCTATAAACCTTCCCATCGAGGACGGCACCTGCCGTCCTCGATTTTTTGCACAATTCCGCCGCTTTTTCCTTGTGCAGTTCTCCGAATCCGCGAAAAAGGGCTTGACTTTGGTTGTGCGGTGTGTTAATTTGTAGTCACATTCATAAACACTTTATAAAAGTCAATAAACAAATAAAAACGGAGGTCATCTTATGAAAGGCACAATGAAAGTTGCAGTCATGAACGGCATCGGCAAGATGGGCTACACCACCCGCCCGATCCCCACACCCAAAGAGGACGAAGTTCTTGTCAAGCTGGAATACGTTGGCATCTGCGGCAGCGATATGCACTACTATGAAACGGGTGCGATCGGCAATTATGTGGTCAAGCCACCGTTCGTGCTGGGCCACGAGCCGGGCGGCACAGTCGTGGAAGTTGGCAGTGCTGTCAAGCATCTGAAAGTTGGCGACCGCGTTGCGCTGGAGCCGGGCAAGACCTGCGGTCACTGCAAGTTCTGCCGTGAGGGCAAATACAACCTCTGCCCGGATGTTGTGTTCTTCGCTACCCCGCCGGTAGACGGTGTTTTTCAGGAGTATGTGGCACATGAAGCAAACCTCTGCTTCAAGCTACCGGACAACGTAAGCACCATGGAAGGTGCGCTGATCGAGCCTCTGGCCGTTGGTTTCCACGCCGCCAATCAGGGCGGTGCTCATGCCGGTCAGACTGCGGTGGTCATGGGTGCAGGCTGCATTGGTCTGGTCTCCATGATGGCGCTGAAAGCCGAGGGTGTTTCCCGTGTTTACGTTGTAGATATCATGCAGAAGCGTCTGGATAAGGCTCTTGAACTGGGTGCAGACGGTGTGATCAACAGCCGCGAAAAGGATGCTGTCCAGACGATTCTCGACCTGACCGATGGTCTGGGCTGCGACCTCGTTATCGAGACTGCTGGTACAGAAATCACTACCCGCCAGGCCATTGAGATGGCGCAGAAGGGCGCAAACATCGTTCTGGTTGGTTACTCCAAATCCGGCGAGATGACCCTGCCTATGAGCCTTGCACTGGATAAGGAACTGACCTTCAAGACCGTGTTCCGTTATCGCCACATTTACCCCATGGCGATTGATGCCGTTGCTTCCGGCAAAATCAATCTGAAGGGCATTGTGACCAACATCTTTGACTTTGACGACATCCAGAATGCCATGGACAAGAGCATTTCGGACAAGGCCAACATCGTCAAAGCAGTGGTGAAGATTGCGGAGGAAACGAAGGTATGAGCTTTCCGCAGGTTCTGACCGGTGTGGCGCACATTGGCATCCCAACAAATGATCTCGACAAGACCATTGTATTTTACAAGAAGCTGGGGTTTGTTTCTGCGCTGGAAACGGTGAACAAAGCCGCCGGGGAGCGCGTTGCGTTTCTTCAGCTTGGCGATCTGATGATCGAAACCTATGAAAACCATCGTGCGGCGGAAAAGGCCGGAGCAATCGACCATGTAGCTCTGGCAACGACCGATATCGAAGCCGCCTTTGCTGCGGCAAAAGAGGCAGGGATGCACCTGCTGCATTCCAGCATCCAGTCACTGCCGTTCTGGGAAAACGGTGTTCGCTTTTTCATGGTCGAAGGCCCGAATAAAGAGAGAATAGAGTTCTGCCAGAAATTATAAGCATCGCGTCAAGAGGAGAAAGGAGCGCGTCGTATGAGTTACACAGCAGAGCCGAAACAGCAGGATACGAACATCAAAGTCCCTCTGATCAGTAAAATCGCTTACGGCATGGGCGATGTGGGCTGCAACTTCAGCTGGATGTTCGTTGGCAACTTCTTGATGATTTTTTACACCGATGTCTGCGGCATCAGCATGGCGGTAGTGTCCCTCCTGATGCTGGTCTCCCGCTTCTGGGATGCCATCAATGACCCCGTGATCGGTTCGCTGAGCGACCGCACCCGTTCCCGCTGGGGACGCTACCGTCCATGGCTGTTGTTCGGCGCGCCGGCAACTGCTGTGGTGCTCGTGCTGACGTTCTGGGCGCACCCCACATGGTCAGACAGTGCTAAGAGCCTGTATATGTACATTACTTACTGTGTCCTGGTTCTGGGCTATACTTGCGTGAACATCCCTTATGGTACGCTCTGCGGCACCCTGACCCAGAACATCGAGGAGCGTGCGAAAATCAACACCTCTCGCTCCGTCTGTGCCATGATCGCCATCAATATCATCAACATCATCACCCTGCCTTTGATCTCTGCTTTTGGCGGTGATAATGCAGCACGGGGATATCTTCTGGTGACCGTCCTTTACGGCGGTATCTTCACCCTCTGTCACTGGTTCTGTTTTGCCAAAACCAAAGAGGTCGTCCAGCCCCCGGAGCGGAAAAAAGTCTCACTGAAAAAGCAGTTGGACGCAGCGCTTCAGAACAAGCCCTACCTGATTGCACTGGCGGGTCAGTTCCTGTTCGGTGTAACGCTGTATGGCCGCAATGCCGACCTGCTCTATTACTTCAAATATGTGGAAGGCAACGAGAATCTGTTTACCATCTACTCGATGATCCTGATCGTTCCCTCCATTCTGGGTGCTGCGGCATTCCCCTTCGTGTTTGAAAAGCTGGGCAACAAAGGGCACACCGCTTCCCTTTTCGCTGCCGGAACCGGCGTTTCCCTGATTGCGCTCTATTTCTTCAGTGCAGTTTCTTCTCCCATTCCGTTCTATACATTCGCTGCACTGTCCCAGTTCTTCTTCTGCGGATTCAATACCGCCATCTACGCCATCGTTCCCGACTGCGTGGAGTATGGCGAGTGGAAAACCGGTGTCCGCAACGATGGTTTCCAGTACGCATTCGTTTCACTGGGGAACAAACTGGGCATGGCGATTGGCACCTCTGCGCTGGCTGGTGTGCTGAGTGCATTGAGTTTTGCCCCCAATCAGGTGCAGAATGCTGCCGTGCAGAATGCGATGCACTATGCATTCTCGCTGCTTCCCGGTGTGCTGTGGCTGATAACAGCGATTGTCCTGTTCTTCTACCGAATCAGTAAGCGTTCGTATAACCAGATTATGTCCGAACTGAACGCTAAAAAAACAGGTTGAGGTGATACCATGTTTGATGTTGTAGCTTTGGGAGAAAGCCTGATCGACTTTACCCCGAACGGAACCAATGCACAGGGCATCGAATTGTTTGCCCGGAATCCCGGCGGTGCACCCGCCAATGTCCTTGCCATGAATGCCCGTCTGGGCGGCAAAACAGCATTCATCGGAAAAGTTGGCAAAGACGGATTTGGCGATTTTCTCCGCCAGACCCTTGTGGAAAGCAGCATTGATGTGTCCAGTCTGGTGATTGACGAAAAGATTCCCACGACCCTTGCCTTCGTACAGCTTGACAGCAAGGGAGACCGCTCCTTTACCTTTTACCGGAACCCCGGTGCCGATGTGATGCTGACTTCGGCAGAAGTCAACAGGAATCTGATCGACGATGCTGCCATCTTCCATTTCGGCTCTGTCTCTCTGACCGCCGACCCGAGCCGCACCGCCACGTTGGAAGCTGCGCGGTATGCACGGCAGCAGGGCAAGCTGGTCAGCTTTGACCCCAATTACCGTCCGCTTCTGTGGGAGCACCCAGCAGATGCCGTTGTCCAGATGCAGGAAGGTGTCAAGCTTGCGGATCTTCTGAAAGTTTCCGAGGAAGAAATGCAGCTTATCACAAACGAAAGCGACCTTGCCCGCGGCTCACAAGCCCTGCTCGAAATGGGGCCATCTCTTGTGCTGGTATCGCTGGGTGCAAAGGGTGCTTATTACCGGAACGCTGTGGGCGCAGGGCATCTTCCCACCTATGATGTGCCTACCGTGGACACGACGGGTGCAGGCGATGCTTTCATGGGCGCAATTCACTACCAGCTGCGGAGAAAAGCTGCGGAGGATTTGCGTACCCTCCCTGCATTTGAGCTTGAAGAAATCGTCCGCTTCGGCAATGCAGCGGGCAGTCTGACCACGACAAAGGGCGGCGCAATCCCTGCAATGCCCTCCATGGTGGAAATTCAGAACTGCATTGCCTCTATCCCACTGATGTAAAAGAAAGGATACCCTATGACAAAATTACAGATCAGAATGCGGCAGGTCGATCAGGTCAAGGACTTTGTAGATTTGCTGTCCAAATATCCCTATGAGATGGACTTAGTCTCCGGGCGATATACCATTGATGCCAAATCCCTGCTTGGCATTTACAGTCTCGACCTGAGCAATCCGCTTACCCTTGTGATTTATTCCGATTCCTGCGAAGAACTGCTGACACAGCTCCATGCGCTGCTCCCAGATTGCATCGTCTGATTTTCTACGCTTTTCTCCTTCTTCCATTTGCACCGTTCAATTCTGGTTCTCCTTCACCAGAATCGGGCGGTGTTTTGATTTGTATAAGTCCTACTATCACTGCTTTACTGCAATAAAATTTGCAAAACCATCTTGACGCTCGCCGCAATCCGTGATACCCTTTATCGCAAATCCCACCAATTTTGTAGAAAAGTACAGAGCGGCGAGGATTTATTCTCCATGAAGATTTTTACCGCCCCGCAACACACCCGATCTATTTTGCCGCCGTTTCACCCGACAAAATCATCGCTGCGCTGCGTGGGCGGTATTTTTCTTCTTCACAAATAAAATCTTATGTAGTTGTTCAATCTTCCAAAATTTGTTTTTGGTTGTTGACCGCACAACCGAAAAGTGTTATTCTTGTGCTTGAAAGAAGCAGGCTGTAGTGTCCGCACTGCGTCCGGCTTTCTTCATACTGTACCTTGAATCTTACATAAGCCGTCTGAACGAGATACTGCGCCATGACCTCACGCTTTCTGTGGGCGAGCCGGACAACGCCGCTGCAAAACAGGGGCAGGAACTGCGTTCGGTGTGAACGGTGACCATGAGCAGGGGCTTTGCTTTTTCACACGTTTTGCTCTGCAAAATTTTCAACGTGCATTGCGGTTCGACTTCTGAAATTTTCAGTGTTGCACGGAAAGGGCGAAAGCAAGTATCGACCTGTGGCCACAAATTTTCAATGCTTGAAAAATCGCTGTCCACTCAGTCATCCTTGTTGGGGAGTGCCTTCCCCAAACCCTGCTCTAGTTTCGCACCGTTGGTGCGAATGCGGCGTGTCGCATTACATAGCCCTCTCCATCCCGGAGCGGGCATTTATCATTTTCACAGGAGGTCGAATATGGCTGAAATGAAAAGTCCGAATGTACACGCAAAGAAGAACCGCAATGACACGCCGCGAAAACGAAAGACACACATCATCAAAGTCAGGGTGACCGCAGAAGAAAAACTGCGGATCGCATACGCCTGCAAAGAACTCCACCTCACCCAGTCCGAACTCGTCCGCCGCGTCCTGTACGGCGTGAACGTCAAGCACACCGTTGTGGTGGCGCAGGGCGGCGAGGATGCACTGGCGGCGCTTGCCGCCTTGTCTGCCCAGTGCAGCAAGGTAGGAAGCAACCTCAACCAGCTTGCACGGCATTTCAACTCTGGCGGCAAAGACACCGAGCAACTCCGGGCGCAAATTCTGGAGGAACTGTCCGCACTCACGAACTTTCGGCTGAAAGCCGAAGAAACGGTTGGTGAACTGTATGGCAACCATCAAGCATTTGACCTCGAAAAACTCTAACTATGCCGCCGCCGAAAGCTATCTCACCTTTCAGCACAACGAGTACACCGGTCTGCCCATTCTGGATGAGAAGGGCAGACCCAAGCTGCGGGATTCGTACCTGCTCGACACCCTTGAGTGCGGCGAATCTTCGTTTGCTATGGCCTGCCTGATTGCCAACCGCAAGTACGGCAAGAACGGCGGGCGGGAGGACGTGAAGACCCATCACTACATTGTGAGCTTCGACCCGAAGGACGCAGTAGAGAACGGCCTGACCATGGAGAAGGCACAAGCCCTTGGCTTGCAGTTCTGCAAGGACAACTTCCCCGGTCATCCCGCCATCGTCTGCACCCACCCGGACGGTCACAACAGTGCCGGGAACATCCACGTCCACATCGTCATCGGCAGCTTGCGTGTCCGCACCGTGGAACGGCAGCCTTTCATGGACAAGCCGTGCGACTGGGAAGCGGGCAAGAAGCACCGCTGCACTTCTGCCATACTCCGGCACCTTCGTGTCGCTGTCATGGAGATGTGCGAGCAAGCCGACCTGAACCAGATCAATTTGCTGGAAGCCCAAGGCGACCATGTTTCGGAGCGCGAGTATTGGGCGCAGCGGCGCGGACAACGCCGCCTCGACCATGCCAACGCCAAACTTGCCGCCGAAGGGCAGCAGCCCACCCAGACCGTCTACCAGACCGAGCTGGACAAGCTGCGAAAGCAGATCTACTCCGTGCTGAACAAGACCACCACCTTCGAGGAATTTTCTGCATTGCTCATGCAGGAACACGGCATCGCCGTGAAGGAAAGCCGAGGCCGGTTGAGCTACTGCCCGCCCGGCCGGACAAAGTTCATCACCGCCAAGAAACTGAGCAAGAAGCTGGAAAAGGAACAGGTGCTGACCACCCTCTCCCAGAACATCCAGCTTGCCGTCACCATCCAGCCCGCCAGCGAACAGAAGCCGGATAAGATCAGGAAACTGGTTGACATTCAGGCGAACGTTGCTGCGGGCAAGGGCATCGGCTATGAGCGTTGGGCGAAAAAGTTCAACCTCAAACGCTGGTCGCAGACCTTATGTCTCCTGCAGGAGAAGAAGCTGCTCAGCGAAGATGCCCTGCACCAGCGCATTGCCGAACTGCAAACCCAGCACGACGATGCACTGGCGGTGGTCAAAGACTTGGATGCCCGCATGGTCTCCCTCAAGGAGCTGCGCGGGCATCTTGTGGTCTATCGGCAGTACAAGCCCCTTGCGCAGAAGCTCCAGACTGTGCGGAATCCCGCCAAGTTCAAGGAGCAGCACCGTGCAGAGTTTGCTGTGTACGAGGCCGCTTGTGCCTATTTCAAGGCCAATGGGCTCAGGACGCTGCCGGACCTCAAAAAACTGGATGCCGAATACCAGACCCTTTCCTCGGAGAAAAACGGGTTCTACACCCGCTACAAGAAAGCGCAGATTGAACTGCGTGAACTCCGCACCGCACAACAGAACGTGGAAGCCTTCTTCCGCAAGGAAGAGCGCAGCCACGCCGTACCGCAGCAGGAGGTCAAATGAACAACACTCTGACGGATCGATGTGTGAATAAACCCAACCTCACCCACGCCCCTCACCGGGCTTCGTCCTTTCGCCTGTACCCCACCCATTGGGACGGAGGGTAGCACCGCTGTCTTTTCGGACGTAAAGAACGCCATCTCGACCCGGCAGGCAGCGGAGCTGTACGGCTTAGCCGTAAACCGAAACGGTATGATGTGCTGCCCCTTCCACGAGGATAAACACCCCAGCATGAAGGTAGACAGCCGTTTCCACTGTTTCGCCTGTCAGGCGGATGGCGATGTGATCGATTTTGTCGGCAGACTTTTTCAACTTTCTCCCTACAAGGCTGTGGAAAAGTTGAAGAACGATTTCGGCATGGCACTTGCCGACGGCAAGGTGCGTCTTGCTCCCCGCAGACCGCCCACCGTCCGGCAGCAGCTGCTGGACTATTACCGCTGTCTGCAGCGTTGGCGGGTCCGATATGCACCGCAGTCACCCACAGAAGAACTTCACCCCTGCTTCCTTGAAGCGATAAAGAACCTTGACATCGTTGAATATTATCTGGACTGTTCGGTGCTCCCGGACCCGCAGACCGAAAACGAGCTACGGAAGTATTGGGAGGGATTGCATGAGCGACTGGAAAAAGAGGAACGAAGATTGGCGTGATGAGGACGAACTGGAAGAAGAGGAAGAATGCGAATGCCCTTGGATAGACAGCAAGGGCAAAGTGCGTGAAACCGCTTACTGCCAGTACCTTTTAGAGAAGCACCCCATGATGTGCCTGAAACAGAAGCTGTTCGACCAGAACGGCGAGGTGGACGAGGACGCACTGCTCTACGAAGTCCACAGCGACCTCCGTGACTTTGTGCTCGACAACCTTGCCAAGAAGGAGAAGCAGGTTCTGGACGCACTCCGTATCGAAACCTATACCCCTGAATGGAAACCCCAGCTTGACCGCATCCATCTCCAGAACGGAACCTACTTTCTGGATGAGCGGGGCTTTGTGCCGGAAAAGGAGCTCTGCCTGAACCGGCTCCCCGTGGAATACCAGCCCGATGCCCCCGCACCGACCAAGTGGCTGGAATTTCTGGACGGTCTGCTCATCCCGGAGGACATTCTGACCTTGCAGGAATATCTCGGCTATCTTCTGATCCCGTCTACCAAGGCGCAGAAGATGCTGGTCATGACCGGCAAGGGCGGCGAGGGGAAGTCCCGCATCGGCTTGCTGCTGAAGAAGCTGTTCGGGGAAGCCTCTCACTCCGAATCCATCCTCCGCATCGAAACGAACCGCTTTGCCAGTGCAAATCTGGAGTATAAGCTGGTCATGGTCGATGACGATCTGAACATGGTGGCTTTGCCCGAAACACGGAACATCAAGTCCATCGTCACCGCCGAGGACCGTTTGTGCATCGAGCGGAAGAATAAGCAGGCCGTGCAAGGCTTGCTGTACGTTCGTTTCATCTGCTTCGGCAATGGCAACCTTGTGGCCGCTCACGATGACAGCGACGGCTTCTGGCGCAGACAGATTCTTATCACGGTGAAAGACCGTGACCCTGCCCGGGTGGATAATCCCTTCCTCATCGAAGAGTTGTCCGAGGAGCGTCCCGGCATCCTGCTGTGGATGCTGGAGGGGTTACACCGTCTGCTGGCGAACCGCTATCAGTTTACCATCAGCGAGCGCTCCATCCAGAACCTTGAAGCAGCCATGGCGGACAGCGACAACCTGACCCAGTTCATGCAGGCAACGGCGTATGTCCGCTTCAAGCCCGACACCGAGGAACGCTCCACCTATCTCTACCGCGCCTACACCAAGTGGTGCGAGGATAATCTGGAATCACCCGTTCCGCAAAAGAAGTTCAGCCAGTTCCTGCTGAAAAATGCAGGGAAGTATGGCCTGACCTTCTCCAAGCACATCGAGGGAAAGTACCGCGGCTTCCGGGGCGTATGCGTCCACCCCGCCTTTGCTGCGGCATAAAACACACGAAAAGTGAAAAACTCCCGCCCTACGCGCCCTAAAGCCATGGTTTTGACTTGTTATCGCTGTTTTCTCCGGGCGCGTATCTGCCCTTTCCGGGCGGATGCAGGGCGGCAACGCGCCCTTCGGGGCGGGAAAGAAACCCGGATGCGCCCCAAAAGGGCGCGTCCATCCCAGCCATGCGCCCTGTAAAATCCACGCAGAAAGGTACTTTTGTGTAGTTTGGGGCGCGTGGGGCGCGTAAATTCAAGTTCTCGCACTTTTTTGGGCTGCTGCTTCGGGTCAGGAGCGGCAGGCCCTTACATATTTACCGGCCCACAAGGGTGCAGCTCAACCGGAGCTGCACCGGGTCTGGAGAAGTGCAAAGGAGACATGCCTATGACGAATGTCCGCAAAAATTCCGCTAAACTGACCCGTGAGGACTTGAAAATCGCGCCCGAATCTCCTACAATGGAATTGTCCGAAACCCCTGCCGTAGAACCTTCTGACCAGACCAGAAAAACTGTCCGACACGCCCCGCTCGTTTACCGGGTGGAGGAGATCGCCCAACTGTTGGCGATCTCCAACCGTGCTGCGTACAATCTGTGCAACACCACGAAAGATTTCAAGGTGATCCGCCTCGGTACCAGCATCCGGGTAAGCAAGCAGAGCTTCGATGATTGGTTTGCAGCGGTCTGAGGGAGGGAACATCTATGGCATCTATTATGAAACGTGGCAACACGTATTCCGTCCGATACAACTACAAAGATCATGCTGGCAAGCCCTGCAAGGGCTGGGAAACCTTCAAGACCAAGGCCGAAGCGCAGGAGCGCAATATCACGGTGGAGAAGGAACTGCTGGACGGCACCTTCCTCGTGCCCGACACCATGACGGTCGAGGAGATGCTGTACAAGTGGATCCCCATTCAGTCCAGCAAACACAAGTGGTCTCCCAAGACCTACACCCAATCTGTGGCGATGGTGCAGAACCTCATCGTGCCGTATATCGGAAAGCGGAAGGTGCAAGACCTCCGCACCTACGACATTGAGCAGTTCTACGCCACCCTGAGCCAGACCCCTTGCGGCCAGTACGTTCACGGCGAAAAGCAGGAGCTGACGGAAAATCAGAAGAAACGGCTGTTATCCAGCACGTCCATTCACGAAGTCCACACGCTCCTGAAGACCGCCTTTTCGTATGCCGTTGACTGGGATCTGATTCACAAATCGCCTACTCCCCGTGAAGCCCCCAAGATCAACACCGAAGAACGCACCATCTGGGATGAGCGCACCATGTTGGCGGCGCTGCAGACCATTGAGAACCCCGCTCTGCATCTGGCGGTGCACATGAGCATGATTCTCTCCTTGCGAGAGGGTGAGATCCTCGGCTTGCAGCCGGGAGACCTCGACTTTGATGCAGCAGACGGACGGGGAACCATCTCGGTGAACAAAGCCCTGCAGCGTGCCGACAAGGTCGCCTTGTCCAAGATTGATCCTACCCAGATCTACCACACCTTCCCGGACAGACGGGAGGGGAGCAAGTCCTCGCTGATCCTCAAGCGGACCAAGACCAAAAAGTCCAACCGCATCCTGTACATGACCAAGCCCTTGAAAGAGGAGCTTCTGGCATGGCTGGAAAAGATGAAGCAGGACGAGCAAAGCGCCCCGGAAAAGTACAGCAACTGCGGTCAGCTGTTCCGCTTACCAGACGGCTTACCCATTGCCCCGGACGTTCTGACCAAGTGGTACCGTATGTGGAGGGCGGAGCACCCGGAGTTTGAGAAGATCGTGTTCCACGGTCTGCGCCACTCCAGTGCCACCTACCAGCTGCTGCAGTCTGGCGGTGACTTCAAGTCGGTGCAGGGCAACACCGGCCATGCAACCGCCACCGTCCTGATGGACACCTACGCTCACACGCAGGACAAGCCCCGGTTGGAGTTGACCGAGAAGATTGAAGCCGACTTCTACTCGCAGGACGTAGCAGGTGCAAAGCCGCAGGAACCCCCGGAAAACAAAACGCCGGTGGCAACAAAAATCACGGGTAAAATGATTCTTGAAGCCATCCGGCAGATGGACGCAGAGGAACGCCGCGAGCTGACGCGGGTACTCTTCGCGTAAAAGATTCTTTTTTGTGCAGCAAAATACACGCTGTGCAAGCGATGCAAAGAGTTCATGGCTTTTTTGTAAAGTGTGCAGGAGATGTGCAAAAGTGTGCAGACTCTGCCAGAAAAACAAAAAAGCCATGAAATCTTTCGATTTCACGGCATTTTCTGGTGCGATGGAAGGGACTCGAACCCCCGGCCTACTGATTCGTAGAGGGCCTTTATATGAGTTTTGGTGTTTTTGGTCATTGCAGTTTATATAGATTCATCGTTGTTTTTGTGCTTGTTCGTGCATTGTCGTTTCACTTCTTTTCGATTCGACAAGGCACAAATAAGGCACATTCCAGAGGGTGCATCATCCCATAAAACGGACACCATGAGAAAAGCAAAAAGTTGACGGCTCACGAGGGCGGCAGAAACGCCCCTGTGGGCCGTCTTTTGTTATGCGTGTGACTTTTCCTTGATACGGCTGAAAACGTCCGTCAGCGCGTCCGCTGCCGCCGCATCGCTGGAACGAATGAACCCGGCGTAAATGTCCGTGGTGGTGCTGGTCTTTGCGTGGCCCAGTCTGCCCGAAACCGTTGTAACCGGCACATGAGCCGCTATCAGCAAGCTGGCGTTGGTGTGGCGCAGGCTGTGGAAGTGAACCGCCGGGAGATCATGGGCGGCCAGAAAGCCCGGAAACCAGCTTGTAACCGCATTGGGGTCGAACGGCTGACCATTCCAGCGGGTAAATAGCAGGTCATTGTCCACCGTCTTGCCGTTCTCGATCTCCACCCGGCGCACCCACTCGGAGCCGACCTTGAACCGTTCGGCCTTTTGGTGCTGGCGGTACTCCCGCAGCAGCTGCACACACTCCGGGCCTATCTTGATGCACCGCCGGGAGCGCTTTGTCTTGGGTGCCGTGAACACTGTGCCGCGCCCGGCAATGTTCTGCACCGTCCTGTTGATGGAGATCACACCCGCGTCAAGGTCAATGTCCGACCAGCGCAAGGCACATATCTCGCCCCGGCGGGCACCTGTGAGCAAGGCCAGCTGTGTGATAACGCTGTACTGTGCTGGCGCGTCCTGCAGGGCTTCCAGCAGCTTGGCAACGTCCTCTTCCTGTAAGGCTTCCACTTCGATTTCTGCCGCTTTGGGGGCTTCTGTGCGCCGACAGGGGTTTTCATCGATCAGCTGCCACTTGACCGCCTTTTCAAACACGCTGGACAAAAAGCGGTGATAGTGCAGCTGCGTGTTGCCGCCCAGCTTACCGCCCGCCCTGACCTTCTCGGTAAAGGCTTTGGACAGGGGCAGCCCGGCGGCATCGGCCACCTTCTCGGCGGTCTTATGGCTAACCGGCTTGCCGCTACACAACCCCCGCATGGTTTCCTCGCCCACCCCGGCGGTTTCCCGGATCCTTGCCCGCTGGCCTTTCGGCAGCAGCTTCAGCAGCGCAGCCGTTGCCGTATAGGTGGAATCTTGCCGCACTCCGTCCTCGGACAGGTTCGCATAGAACGCCATGAGGTGCGCCGGGCGTATCTGGTTGACCTTCATGTGCCCCAGAGCCGCAGACACACGCGGCACCAGCTTTCTGTATTCGGTGGCCGTCTTGGGCTTCAGCTGGCGGTCTGCGTACTCGGTGAACCACTTTTCTATCAGGTCATCCAGCTTCATGGACGCTTCCAGAGAAATGCCGCTGTGCACTTCCTGTTCAAAGGCATCTGCCTGACGCTGCAATTCCTTTTCCAGCTTTTTCCCGGTCAAGCCCGGCGGGGGAGTGAAGGTGCGGTTGACCAGCACCTGACGGCCCTGCCGATCATAGCCGTTGGAAACCCGGATGCAGTAGGAGCAGGTGCCGTCCTTTTTTGTGCGCTTTATGATTTTCGCCATCTGTCACCCCTCCTTTGTGGGCATGGTCTTTTGTGCATTTTGTCCCCGGCGGTGCGTTCATCTGGCCGCGATCAGGCCCGCATCAAGGGCATTCTGCGCAATGTACCTTACTATTCATTTACGCTTTCCACAGAGTGCGATGATTCTTGTCCATTCAGTGAATGCTCCACTATTTCAAAATCATCTTCCGATAGATTTTTATCCGCATAGTCAGCTACCATTTTGGCCAACATAGCAGCTTTTTCCTCTGAAATGCTGCAGTTTTGTGCATCACGTTTATATTTCTGCAGCTGAGTCAGTTCATCTACACGCTCTAATGCAACGCGCTGTCCCTCCGGGCTAAGTTGGAGCATTAAAAGTTCCATGTTTTGCAAGTTTTCATTTTGCTCGTCAGGCTTATCCATTCCCTTGCCTGCTTCAATACCCGCATTTCCATTTTCAGCAACCGCCAACAAAAAGGCCAACTCGGCCCACTCCATATTTAAAGCGTCAGCAAAACGCATAATCGTTCCCAGCTTCGGGTTTTCCTCGCCTCTCTCGTATCTGCCAACTAGAGAACCTGAAATCCCCATTCTGCTACCAAGTTCAGCCATCGACAACTTTTGTTTTTTTCGTTCTTGCCTTATCGCTTCTCCAATTACTTTGCTGTACGACACAAAACCACCTCCAGCTGCATTATATCATTAATGATTCCAAATCGCAATGAAAAAGTTCAAAAAAGGTCTTGACTGAACCTCTCGCAGACCGTATAATTTATTTAGAACGAAAAAGTTCCAAACTTATCACGGAGGTTCAATTATGATTCTTGATCGCGTTTCTGTCATTGCCGCTATGGCAAAGAAAAATATCACCATCGCAGAGTTGAGCAGTCTCAGCACTGTTTCTATCTCCACCATTGGAGCCGCTCGCTGTGGCCGCGGTATTACCAAAAATAGTGCCAAACGGATTGCATCTGCGTTGGATATCCCCTTAGAAGAATTGACCGTAAAAGCCAGTGAGTAAATCTCATTGATTTAGTGAGCCAATTTCATCATTATTTTTTGATGTGCGAAATCAGCACAAAAATCCATTTTTGAGGTGGGCATCCCTCTGTAAAGCCTTGTAAAAAGACGTAAAGGAATTGCAAAATGGGATACTGCGTATCACGCAATATCACTAGATGGATTTTGGCGCAAAGGATCCGCTTCCAACAAAGCTGCATGGCATCAACTTCCAATCGAATTTTGGCGGTATTGCATTATTTTTCGATTTGTGCTTTACTGCTGACACGGCATCAAAAATCAACTTTCAAACAACACCGAGGAGGTGCAATCGAATGGGAAATTTAATCCGATACCCGGTCATGAAAACCGTGAAGGACGCCGCCGCAATCTACGGTCTACCGCCGACCTATATTCGGACCCTCTGCCGGACAGGCAAGATCAGGTACGTTGTGGCCGGTCACCGTTGGCTCGTGAATATGAACAGCTTGGCCCAGTATTTTGAGCGAGGCGACCCCATCCCGGCGGAACAGGGTGAAGCTGTGGGTGGCATCCGCCGGGTGGCGAGGTAAGCGAATGGCTGTAAAACGAATGTTCTCAAGTTCAGTGACTGAAACAGACAGCTTTCTGGAATTGCCACTGAAATCGCAGGCCCTGTACTTTCACCTTGGTATGCAGGGTGATGATGATGGGTTTGTAGCAAACCCCCGCGCCATTATCCGTTCTATTGGCTGCACCGCTCGTGATTTGAAGCCCTTGGAAACCGCCGGATATGTCATTTCTTTCCCTTCAAAAGTGCTCGTTATCACCGATTGGAAAGCCAACAACAATTTACGCAATGACAGATACAAACCAACTGCGTTTCAAAACGAACTCGCGCAGTTAACAGAAAGTGCGAACAAACGCTATATTTTAGCAAACTTTGGTATACCAACTGGCAACCAAATGGATACCATTGGTATACCATCTGACAACCAAGTGACAACCCAGCATAGCATAGCAGAGCATAGCTCAGGAAGAAGTTGTAAGAAAGCCGCCACAACAGCAGCCCGGACAGATTCAGACCTTGCTCAGATCGTACAGCATTTTCAGGCCGAGATAGGCGAGTTTCCCCGCTCTGCGCTGGACAAGCTACAACGCTACCGGGAAGCGTTTTCAACTGAGCTGATTTGCAAGGCCATTGATGAAGCCGCAGAAAACGGCGTGAGAAAGTGGCGCTATGTTGACGGCATTCTGAAAGGCTGGCAGGCTGATGGGGTTCGCACATTGGGCGATGTAGAAGCCCGCCGGGAGGCCCGGCGGAAGCCCGAACCGCCGCAGGAAAAGAAAATGGAGGTACTAACATGAACACATACAAAATTTTACTGGGTGCCCTGCTCATAAAGCCCAACCTTGCACCCTATGCCCTGCCTGATTTGGAAATCGAATATTTCCCGGCGGATCTTCAACCAGTATTCGCCGCCCTGTCTGGCTTTTGGAATGCGACCGGGAAGCTGGACGCTGTGGAGGCTTGCGCCCGATATCCAGAGCAGAGCACAGCCATTGTGGAATGCGCACAGGCGTGTGAAGCAGAATGCATCCGCATCACCTGTGAAACCGTGGAGAGCTGGACACAGCTCATTCGGGAACAGGCAGCCTTGACCCAGTTCCAGAGTTTGGCCCTTCAGGCAGGCAGCAGCCTGACCACCTTTGCAGACCTGCCCGACCTGTACAGCAAAATGGGCGAAGCCTTGACCCTTGACCGGGAGGAGCAGGATTTTAAGCCTATCGGGGAACTGGTAGACAACTATGTCCGCAAGTTGAATGAAAAGCCGAAGTACATCCCCAGCGGTATCCCGGTGTTGGACAAGCACCTGCATCTTGCCCCGGGTAACCTGTTCATCATCGGCGGCAGACCATCAGCCGGTAAAACCGCCCTGTCCCTGCAGATGGCTTGCGAGCAGGCCCGGCGGGGCTTACGCGTGTGTTATTTCAGCCTTGAAACCGACCCGGATACCCTGACCGCCCGCATCATTTCAAACCGTCTGGCGGTTCCGCTGGCAGATGTAAAGAGCAAGACCGTTCCACAGTCTGACCTTGATAGTCTTGCAGATCTGCACAAGCTGCCGCTGTTCATCCGCTCTGCATCCGGCAAGGGCACGGGATGGATCAAGGCACAGGCCCAGCGAATGAAAGCACAGGTTATTTTCATCGATTATTTGCAGCTGCTAACCGCCAGCAAGGCAAAAGACCGATACCAGCAAATCACCAGCATTTCCATCGCCCTACACGAACTGGCACAGACCACAGGAATCCTTGTGGTAGCTCTGGCCCAGCTGAACCGCAACGCTGCACACGCATCCCCCAGCACCGCCGATCTGAAGGAATCCGGCCAGCTGGAACAGGATGCAGACGCTATTTTGCTCCTGTCTGCTGACAAGGAAGAGTATCAAGCCATTCTGGCCAAGAATAAGGAAGGAAAAATTGGCGAAATTCCCTTGACCTTCGACAAGACCCGCCAGCGCTTTCTCGCCGTCACGAGTGAACTGGAAGGGAGGTGAACACACATGAAGCACAGTCAGAACAAACCACGCCGCCGGGAACCGTACCACTATGACGCAAGCGGTGCACAGTATATCGCCTGTATCGAAACCGCCTTGCAGCACGGCCAGAGCATCCCGGTGCACGTTTTGCAGCTGGTCTACCATATGCTGCTGCCGTATATGCACAACTAAACCGCTTACCACACTCAACAACAGGAGGCGCCAATGAACACCAACATCCATGTCAACGTGAACGAGATTCCGCCAGAGGTAGCAGAGCGAATCGGCTGCGTGTTCCTCGGATTCCACAAGCGGTTCCAGCAAAGCCCGGAACTCATGGCCGAGTTAGAGGCATACCGAGCCGCACGCCATCCGAATCATAAAGGCAACGAGAGCGGCCAGCAAACGAAGGGCAGACCATAGGGCAAAACAAAAGGCCGCCATGCAAGCAGCGAACTCGCAAGGCAGCCAGGCGGGAGCGATTGACAGACCACATCCCGCAGCCATTCTATCACACCCGGCAGCCCATCTCAAGCCCGGCGGCCCACTAATGCAAGGAGGACAGCTACATGAAAATCATCATCGCCATCAACGGCCACGGCCTCCGCTGGCACGTCTGCAACGCAATCGCCAAAGGTATCGTTGCTGAACTCTCTGCCAAAGATGGGAAGTATTACAGCCTCGAAGGTGCACGAGTAATGGTTGAAGGGGTTCCGACCCGGCGGCTATTCGTCCTCTTTGCAAAGTTTGTGCTCCTCCGCCCCATCCGGCGCACACCCTAAGCCCCCTCAAGGTACTGGGAACGGGTACCCTAGTCCTTAGCGGGCTCGTCGACCCCTGTTGTGAGCTAGTCTTATAGGGAAAATTTGACCGTTTCGTTACGCATCCTGCACCCGGATCTGCATCCTCTTTGCACCCGCTGATGAAACAAACAAAGGATATTTCAGGAGGTAAGACTATGGGCAATGATATTCACATTCATCTTGACGAAATCCCCCCGGAAGTCGCTGACACTCTAGCTCGCGGCTGTCTACGGCTCTATTATCAGATCATCGCCATGCCAAACGGACGAGAACTGCTGGATGATGCATGGGAAAAATATCAGCAGCGGAAGAACGCTGAAGCCGCATCCTCATCCGCTGACAGCAGTTCCGAATAACCTACACCCCGCCGGGCGAGGCGTAACACACTAGACTTTGTTCCAAAGTCCGTGTGCCCTTGCAGGGGGCCTAGCATTTGCAAGCAGTGCTTTTGTACGCACAAAGCCTTGCAAGCAATGTCTTTGTCTATACAAAGCCCTCTTGCTTTGCAAGAACTTGTTGGGCAACATCCCAAACCCTTTGACCGTGCAGCACCCGCCGGGCGCTGCACTTCAGCCACGCGATTCTGTTGACCTCAACAAAATCGCTGCATGACAAAGCCCCCAGACCGCGACAGCGCGTGTCTGAGGGCTTTTCTTCTTTCTGTGGGTGTTTTCCTTGCCGTTGGTTCTATTCTCGCTCAGGCAGTCCCGGCGGGCGGTTCCTGCATGGTGCAAAAACAAAAGGCCGCTGCATCTCTGCAACGACCTATTGCCAGGCGGGGTGACGCTTCCCGCATCTCCAAACAAAGGGTGACGGCTGCCTGTTCCGTCCTCTGGCGGATTAAGTATCTGCTTCTTCCGGTTCACTTGGAAGATTCAACAACGCCTTCCAGTTTACCGGGAAGCCCATTCGGGACGGCTCCGCCGCCGGGTACTTCTTGAACAGCTTTTCCATTGCGCGAATGAGGTTAAATTTTTCGGCATCCGGCAGCAGCTCAAAGATCGCATAGAAGTACGCAAACGGAGAGCTGTTATCCACATGTGCACGGCGCATAACCAACGGCAGCTTGACCGCCGGGCTGAGTCTGGTGCGGTTATAGAAACGGCCACCATGAGCGGCGATATTCCGAGCGACAACGGCACATTGCAGATAGTTCTCAATGTAAACAGACTTGCGGCCGAAATACTGCTGTGCAATCCCCTCGCGGTCCGCTTCCAACATATTCTTGTAGAACTGTGAGAGTGTGCCGAATGTCATTTCCTCGACAGCCACCCAAAGCGGATACACGCCCCGCTTATCGCGCTTGTGATGGATAATAAACGGCTCCTCAGATCTGGAAATCCCCCTGTTGAGAGTACTCAGAAATACAGCATGATACTGTTCAACCTCAAAATTCTGGTTATTCAGATACCCCAGCGGGCCGTGCTGCTGAGCGTGGTAGTAGGCGATATACGCTCTGGCGACCGTTTCAACGATAGCTCCATACTTGAAGATAAGACTTCTAAACTCTTGGTCGAAGTCATAAAGGGCTACCATGTCCTGAAGCGTGACCTCTGGAAAGAATCGGTCATTCTCTCGCAGCGTCAGCGAGTACGCACTGAACCGATAATAGTTCATCCGCTTCAAGACATCGCGGGCATAGACATCATCTGTGATGATAAGCCCTCTTTCACGAAGCAGCGCGATTTGTTCATCATAGCTCTTGAACGGTTTTGTTTGGTCTGTTGTTGGCATGGTTTCACTTCCAATGTCTTATAAACAAAAAAATACCCGACCTAATGCGCATCGTTGAGAGGCCGGTCGGGTTTCATTAATGGCATTATACCCGATGGGCGGGCCTTTGTCAAGCCCCAAAATAAAGTGCAGAACGATTCAACGACAAAAAATCGTCATTTCCCGGTAGCTTCATCAGGTTCACTGAGAATCTTTTTGAAAAGTTCCTCTGTTGAGCCAGTAAAATGCTCACCGCCGCCGTTGTCCAGTTCCTTGATGGCTGCTATTGTTTCAGCGTTCGGAATCTCATCGGCCACATACTCCAGCAGATCACCCGGCTGGCAGTCGAGCAAGCGGCAAACCGTGTTCAGCGCAGCCCATGAAATCAATTCACCCTTTCGCAGTTGCTGAACATAGGACTGCCCCAGCAGCTTTTCTGCTCGGATTCTGGTTGATGGATACCCAGCCGCTTTCAGCAATGCCAAAACATCAGCCTTATACTGTATCGCCATGTGCTTTCACTCCTTTCTATCCCTTTCTATTATATCCAGAAGCTGCACTAGAATCAAGTTCAAATATACACAGCAACAGCACTTGATATTCGTGCATTTCGTCAATAGAATACACGAGATACTAGTGCTATAATATAGACACAGCAAGGGAAGCACGACCGGAAGGCAAGGGGCGAAGGATGTACCGGGAGCGCAAGAGCAGAACGCCAGCTAAGACAGTAACCCACTTCCTGAAAGCTGTATAAAAGAAAATGGCCCGGTGCGAGCTACCAACTACATCACCGAGCCAAACCCACCAAAGGGTCAAGCCCATTATACAGGAGCTGACCCGCAAAGTAAAGCGAGGACAGAATGAAGAAGTACAATCTCTCCGAGATCATGCACAAGGCGTGGAAGCTGTACCGCAAAGGCGTGAGCAGCTTTGCCGAAGCCCTGCACCGGGCATGGAACAGTGCAAAGGCCGCCCCGGTCAACGCCCAGCGCATCGAGGAAGCCCAGCAGGCCGCCAGGATCACCGAGCCTGTGAACACATGGGCGGGCTGGAAAGCCGCCGGGTACATGGTGGAGCATGGTGCAAAGGCTCTGTTTCAGGCGGTGCTGATCCACAGCAGCAAGGGAGACGGCCAGACCTACCGGGCATCGTTCTTCGGTGCATCGCAGGTGCAGCCGCTGGAAGCCCTGTAACACGAGCAGAGACCCCCGGCGGGAAGATGGAAGCCCGCCGGGCATGATGGGAGGATATGACCATGAAGTTGGAGAAGAAAATCAGCTTGCACTCCTTCGAGGTGGAGTACATCGACCAGCGGGAAGCAAAGCCCCGCACCCTGCACCGGGAAAGCATCGTGCTGGATGGTGGCCGGATGAACACGCTCGACCACCTGAACCAGACCCCGCAGAGCTGGATCCGGCAGCAGTACGCCCAGCAGGGCTACACCGTGTCAGCGATCCACAAGGGTGAGAGCCTGACCGCCAAGGTTGACACCGGCTTTCTGTGGAAGCTGGCCGCACTGGATGCAGCCGCAGCAAAGGCCGGCAAGAGCGTGGCCAAGCTGCTGGAAGGGGGTGCAGCGGTATGACAGCAGCCCAGTGGCAAGAAGTCCTCTGCCGTGTCCGCAGCCTGTCAGCCGCCGACAAAGACCGCCTGTTGACCTATCTCCATGCGCTGCACGATGCAGCGCAGCAGCCCCAGAGAGCAGAAGCCATGCCGAACACGCCCAAGGTACTGTAAAGCCTCCGCCGGGCTGGCAGCGGGCTTTACAAGCCCTATCTTTACCCAGCCAGCCGAGAAAATTTCCGGCACTTTAATTGAATTATGAAAGCGAGGTACACTATGCAGCACTCTGATTGCACCCCCAGAATTCCCACCGTTACCGCAGAAGAAGCCGTGAAAATGTCGTGGCTGTGGAGTTCGTCCCAGACCCTCAAGGAAGTAAGTCAGCTTTTCAACGCCATTACAGAAGTCCCCAATGAATTTGGCCTAACAGGCGCATATCGCTTCATGGGGCTTATCACCGCCCTTTGGAACGCTGGCAGGGTGCAGGGCATCCGGGAAGAACGCGCCCGGCGGAAGCGCAAGGCACAGACCATCGAACAGTGACAGAAACACCCTCTGACAGCCCACAAACGGCCGCAGAGGGTGTTTTTCATCGTTCTATGATAGATTCTTGGTTTCTTCTGTGGTAAAATAGGCGCAGTCGAATTGATGAAAGGGGAAACAATGACACTCACAGAGATCTCTCGCTACTTCCACCTGAATGAGACCATCCAAAAGAACCGTGAGGCTTTGAAGTTCCTGCGTGAACGAGCCGAACCCGCTGCACCCTCATTGAACGGTATGCCCCACGCATCCGGCGTGAAAGACAGCACCGGGCGGCTGGCCGTTGAGATCGCCGACATGGATGCACGAATCACCTACCTTGAGGAACAGGCCGAACAGGAGCGAGATAAGGCCGTTGCCTTTTGCTCCACGATTCAGGACGCACGCCTGTATCTGATCTTCCGTCTGCGCTTTGTCCGCTGCCTGACATGGGCAGAGGTTGCGGACCTCTTGGGGGACTACTACACCGAGGAGGGTGTCTGCCGCATGGCCTACAACTACCTTGCCAAGACTGAAAAAGAGAAGCCCACCGCCCAGAGTGCATGACCCACGATAGAGCCGCAGCACCTACAGACAGCACGAAAGCCCGCCCGGCTACACACCGGACAGGCTTTTTCTTTGCCCCAAACAGGCGATGAACAGGCGAAAACACCCGCCCCGCCGGGCATCCGACACAAGGCACACGGTAAGGCACACAAGAGGTAGTTTTTGGGGTAGTAAGGCACAAACGAGGCACTTTCCAGCCCTTTTGAAGCCTATGTAAAGCAAGAAATCCCACGATTTACACCGTATTTTCAACGGTCAATCGTGGGATTTTACTTGGTGCGATGGAAGGGACTCGAACCCCCGGCCTACTGATTCGTAGTCAGTCACTCTATCCAGCTGAGCTACCAACGCATACGTTCCGTTCGGAACATGATGTATTTTATCACCGAACCGGGGTTTTGTCAACACTTTTTCGGAAATATTTTTGGCTTTTTCGAAAAAGAGCGTCTTTTCATCTACTTTTCTTTTATCTTTCCTGCATCAGCCCTGCTCTGCGAGGGTCTGGGCGATTCGGACGCCGGTAGGCGTGGCGGCAAGACCGCCCTGACCCGTCTCCCGGAGGTCGGGGGAGAGCAGGCTGCCCACGCGGCCCATCGCGTCGATGACCTCGTCGCAGGGGATGGCGTAGTCCACCCCGGCGAGGGCCATATTGGCACAAGAAACCGCATTCACTGCGCCGACCACATTCCGCTTGATGCAGGGCACTTCCACGAGGCCGGCCACGGGGTCGCAGACGAGGCCCAGCAGGTTGCCCAGTGCCATTGCGGCAGCGGCGGCGCACTGCTCGGGCGCACCGCCCTTGAGGTGGCAGAGCGCAGCAGCGGCCATCGCGCTGGCAGCGCCCACCTCGGCCTGACAGCCGCCCTCCGCGCCCGCCAGCGTGGCGCGGGCCGCGATGACCTGCCCAAAGCCGGCGGCTACATAGAGGGCGTCGCAGATGGCTTCCTCGTCCGCCTCGCCGCTGCGGGCCAGCGGCAGCAGGACGGCGGGCAGAACGCCGCAGCTGCCCGCCGTGGGGGCTGCGACGATCCGTTTCATGCAGGCATTGCACTCGGCGGTCTTGAGGGCCTCCGCCGTCACAGCGGCGAGGTAATCGCCGCCGAAGCTCCTGCCTTCTTGGTGCGCCTGCTCCACCTTGGCCGCGTCGCCGCCCGAAAGGCCGCTGCGGCTGCGCTGGGCGGGGTCATAGTCCCGGCTGGTGGCCTGCATCACCTGCCACAGATGGTGCATCATCTCCCGGCTGTGGGCCTCGGTGAGGCGGCTTTCGGCCAGGTCGCTGCGCAGGATGGCCTCCGACAGGGAGATCTTCTGGCTGCTGGCTGCAGCCAGCATCTCTTCACAGGATAAAAACGACACGTCTCAGCCCTCCTCAGATTCTTCCGGCTCGTCGATGTTCAGGCAGGTGACCTTGCGGATGCCCGGCATCACGGCCATCTGCTGTTCCAGCACATGGGGGATATGGGAGTCACACTCCAGCACCATGACGGCGTAGCCGCCCGTCGCGGCGCGGAACACCTGCATGGACGCGATGTTGATGCGCCGCTGGGCCAGCGACATGGTGACTTCGGCGATGCATCCGGGGGTGTCCTCGTTGTGGATGATGAGGGTGTTGCTGTCGCCGCCAAAGTCGGCGGGCACACCGTCGATCTCGGTGACGCGGATGCGCCCGCCGCCCACGGAGGCCGCCTTCAGGGTGAGGGTGCGGCCCGTCCTGCTCTTTAAGGTAAGGACTGCTGTATTGGGGTGGGCGGCGCGCAGCTCCACCGGATGGATGGTGAACTTCATCCCGGCCTCCTCGGCCAGTGCAAAGCTGTCCGGCAGGCGGGGGTCGTCCGGGCGGAGGCCCAACAGGCCCGCCACCAGTGCGCGGTCGGTGCCGTGGCCCCGGCCCGTGGTGGCAAAACTGCCATAAAGCCCGATGTCCGCCTCTGCGGGGATGTCGCCCAGCAGCTTCTGGGCCGTGTAGCCGATGCGGGCCGCGCCCGCCGTATGGCTGGAGGAGGGGCCGATCATCACCGGCCCGAGAACGTCGAAAAGACGCATGAGATGTACACTTCCTTCCGTTTTGCAGCGTTTTGGGCCTTGTTTTCTGCCCCGCAGACCCGCCCCGGGCTGCCTCAGCTGACAAAAGAACAGATTTTCTTTCTTTTTATTATACCGCTTTTGAGCTTGTTGTGCTATAATAACTTCATAATGCTTTGAATTTGCCCTTTCAGGGGGCAGCACGGAGGGTAGAACCTATGAAACTGGTAAGCGTGGAAACTCCCGAAAAGAGTGTCTGCAAAATGACTTTCAGCGCTTCGGCTGAGGAGCTGGAAGCTGCGTCCAACGCCGTGTACGAGCGCACCCGCGCAACGTACACCATCAAAGGCTTTGCCAAGGGTGAGGCTGACCGCGCCCAGATCGAGGCCGACCGCGGCGAGCACACCTTCTGGTATGACGCCATCAACGACCTGATGGACAAGGACGTCCCGGCGCTGTACGACGCAGCGATGGCAGAACACGGCTTCCACGCAGTGGACGAGCCGGTGTACGATCTGGTCAGCGTGAAGAAGGATGAGGGCTTCGTGGCCACCGCCACCACCGCTCTGCAGCCCGAGCTGAAGCTGACCCAGACCACCGGCTTCAAGGCCGAGTGCGTCACTCCGGAAGTCACCGACAAGGAGATCGACGCCGTGCTGGAGCGCCGCCGTGCCGTCTCTGCCGAGCTGGTGCCCCACAAGGGTCCTGCCGTCAAGGGCAACATCGTCCACATCGACTACGAGGGCCTGCTGGAGGGCAAGCCGTTCAACGGCGGCACCGCCCAGAACCAGACCCTGCAGCTGGGCAGCGGCCGGATGATCCCCGGCTTCGAGGAGGGCATCCTCGGCCACAAGGGCGGCGAGGAGTTCGACATCTTCGTCACCTTCCCGGCACGCTACCATGTCAGCGACCTCGCCGGCAAGCCCGTGGTCTTTAAGATCAAGCTGCACGACGTCTGCGTCCGTCAGCTGCCCGCCCTGAACAGCGATTTTGCCAAGAAGGCCGGCAATGTGGACACGATGGACGAGTTCCGCGCCCAGATCCGTCAGCAGCTCCACGACGGCAAGCACGCCAGCGCCCTCAACCGCGCCAAGGACGCCATCCTCACCCAGCTGGCCTCCGCCGCTGAGGGCGAGCTGCCCAGCGTCCTCGTGGAGACGGCCTACCAGCAGGAGATGGAGCGGTTCCAGCAGCAGCTGCAGATGCAGCGCCTGAGCCTCGACCGTTACCTCAGTCAGGTCCACCAGACCCGCGAGAGCTTCACCGCCGCCGTCCGCGCCGTGGCCGAGAAGAACACCCGCGCCCGGATGGCCCTGCTGCAGGTGGCCCAGAGCGAGGGCCTCCTGCCCACCGAGGAGGAGATCGACAAGACCCTCTCCGAGCGTGCCGAGCGCACCAAAAAGACCCTCGAGGAGATCAAGGCTGCCACCAACGTAGAGGCCATGCGCCGCAACGAGGGCATCCGCCGCGCTGCCGATTACGTCATCGAGCACTCCACCATTGAGGAAAAATAATTTTTCTGTCCTTTGCGCCTGCACCGCCGTGCAGGCGTTTTTTGTTGTTCATTTTTTGGCTCTTGACTTTTTCCCCAAGCTGCGGTATTTTTAAGGTGAAAAAGTTTGTCCGGGCGCAGCCGGGTCCCGGGCAGATAACATAAAAATTTTGCGGGGCGATCCCCTCATCCGGTCTTCTCTTTGCGACAGGAGGTTTTCCTTATGAAAAAGTTTCTTCTCGCTCTTTTGACAGCCGCCACAGCGGCGGCGCTGCTCTGCGGCGCTGCAGCTGTGTCCACCTACAGCGTCGGCTATGACGCACCGGCCGGCATCAGCACCATCGTGGTGCAGGACAGCAGCGCCGCCGTCGTGCTGCAGGCCGCAGACACCGACCACATCCACGCCGACTATACCTACACCTCAAGCTATGCGTTCGAAAGCTCCAAGCTCTACGACTTCTCGGTGGCGGGCAGCACCCTCACCGTGACCAAGACCCGGGAGCCGAACACCTCCCTTACCATCAAGAGCACCGACACCCGCGCCTGCACCCTGACGCTTCAGGTGCCCCGCCAGACGCTGGCCAGCCTCACCGTCAGCACGACGAACGACAACATCACGCTGGACGGCGTTTCGGCCCAGACGGCCGCTCTGACCACCGATAATGGCCGCATCGAGGTGACGAACTTCAACGGCACCTCCCTGAACGGCACCACCCGCAACGGCAAGATCACCCTGAGCGGCGTCACCTCCCAGAACGTGGCCGCCACCATCCAGAACAGCGGCACCCTCAAGCTGGAGAACATCTCCGCCAATGTCTGCGACGCCAAGGTCCAGAACGGCAGCATCACCGGCTCGGTGGTGGGCGACAGCAGCGCTTACGGCTTTGACCTCACCGCCGGAGGCGGCAGGATCCGGGTCTCTGACTCCAACGACCGCAATTTCCTTCTCAGCGGCAAGGACGCTCTGCAGCAGAATGCCGGCGCCCCCCAGAAGCTGAGCCTCGCCACCCAGAACGGCGACGTGGATGTGGAATTTGTCCGTTAAATCGACTGAAAAATGCCTGTGCAGCAGATGCCGCACAGGCATTTCTTTTTTATCCGGCAAGCGCGTTGAAGCCCATGACCACCACGCCGAGGATAAAACGCTCATGCTTCTCTCTCCAAAATTGCATCCAGATTTTTGTTCATAATGTCCATCGTCTCGCAGAAAGCTTTCCGCTGGGCTTCGGTGGTATTCTCGAGCAGCTTCTGGCCGAACCCCTCCTGCAAAGCGCGGCCCCGCACAATGATGGGCTGTGCCTTTTCGGTGCAGCGCAGCAGGGTGCGGCGGCGGTCAGCAGGGTCGGCCTCGCGGACAAGATAGCCCTCCTGCACCAGACGGTCTATGTTCACCGAGACGAGGTTAGCCTTCAGCTTCCGCATCTCCACCACGTCGCTGGCGGTCTGGTAGCCGGGGTTATTGGCGAGGAACATCAGGATGTCAAAGGCCGTCTGGGTCAGGTGCAGCTTCTGGCACAGGGGTTTGCAGAGGGCAGCGTAGGCCGCTGCGGTCTTTCGCCCGAATTCGATGCCCGGGGTGTTCATGGGTTGCCTCCTTGTGATTCAAAATTGTATCGTTCAAATTTGAAGCAATGATAGCACAGCGCCGCCGGAATGTCAAGAAAAAAGGAGCGGCCCGCGCAAGGCCGCTCCCTGTTTCCGTTTTCTTTACAGCATCATGATGAGCCGCGTGCCAAAGGCCGCCAGCCATGCTACGATGCACTGATTTGCCACCATGATAAAGGCCCACTTGCCGCCCAGCTCCCGCTTGACCGAGGCCACCGCCGCGATGCAGGGCGTATAGAGCAGGCAGAACACCAGCAGGGGCGCAGCCGCCGCCGGAGACAGCGCGGCGGCAAAGGCCGCAGAGGAGCCATAGAGGATGGTGAGGGTCGAAACGACGCTCTCCTTGGCCATGAAGCCGGTGATAAGAGCCGTGGACACCCGCCAGTCGGCAAAGCCCAGCGGCGCAAACAGCGGCGCGATGCCGCTGGCCAGCCACGCAAGGATGCTCTGCTGCGGGTCAGTGGTGAGGCTGAGCCGCAGGTCGAAGCTCTGCAGGAACCAGATGATGATGGTCGCCGCAAAGATGACCGTAAAGGCGCGCTGGAGGAAATCACGGGCCTTTTCCCAGAGCAGCTGGACCACATTCTTGAGGCCGGGCAGGCGGTAGTTGGGCAGCTCCATCACAAAGGGGACGGCCTCGCCCTTAAAGACGGTGCCCTTCAGCAGGATGGCCATCAGGATGCCCACCGCAATGCCGAGGAAATAGAGGCTGACCATCACCAGAGCCGCGTGCTCCGGGAAGAAGGCCGCCGCGAACAGGCTGTAGATGGGCAGCTTAGCCGAGCAGCTCATAAAGGGGGTGAGCAGGATGGTCATTTTGCGGTCACGCTCCGAGGGCAGGGTGCGGCTGGCCATGACGCCGGGGACGGTGCAGCCGAAGCCGATGAGCATCGGCACGATGCTGCGCCCCGAGAGGCCGATGCGCCGGAGAAGCTTATCCATCACGAATGCCACGCGGGCCATGTATCCGGTATCCTCCAGCAGAGAGAGGAAGAAGAACAGGGTCACGATGATGGGCAGGAAGCTCAACACACTGCCCACACCGGTGAAGATGCCGTCGATGACCAGCGAGTGGACGGCTGCGTTGACGTTCCACGCCGTGAGGGTGGAGTCCATTGCGACGGTCAGGGCATCAATGCCCACTTCCAGCAGGTTCTGGAGCGCCAGACCAATGACGCCGAAGGTGAGGTAGAACACCAGCGCCATGATGCCCACAAAGGCCGGGATAGCGGTATAGCGGCCCGTGAGGAACCGGTCGATCCGGGCCGAGCGGAGCTGCTCCTTGCTCTGGCGGGGCTTCACGACGGTCTGCTCCACCAGCTGGTGGATGAAGTGGAACCGCATATCCGCGATGGCGGCGGCGCGGTCCAGACCCCGCTCCTGCTCCATCTGGACGATGATGTGCTCGATCATCTCTTTTTCGTTCTGGTCGAGCTTCAGGGCCGCTTCGATGCGCTGGTCGCCCTCCACGAGCTTTGTGGCCGCAAAGCGCACCGGGATGCCTGCGGCCTTGGCGTGATCCTCGATCAGGTGGATGATGCCGTGGATGCAGCGGTGGACTGCGCCGCCGTGATCCTCCTCGCCGCAGAAATCCATCCGGCCCGGCCGCTCCTGATACTTTGCGACGTGGAGCGCGTGATCCACCAGCTCGTCCACGCCCTCGTTCTTTGCCGCAGAGATGGGCACGACCGGGATGCCCAGCATGGCCTCCATCTTATTGATGCGGACGGTGCCACCGTTGCCGCGCATCTCGTCCATCATGTTCAGCGCCAGCACCATCGGCGTATCCAGCTCCATGAGCTGCATGGTGAGATACAGATTCCGCTCGATATTGGTGGCGTCCACGATATTGATGATGCCCGTGGGCTTCTCACCGATGATGAACTGCCGGGTCACGATCTCCTCGCTGGTATAAGGCGACATGGAGTAGATGCCGGGCAGGTCTGTGACCTCCGTATTCGGGTTGTTCCGGATCGCACCGCTCTTGCGGTCCACCGTCACACCCGGGAAATTGCCGACGTGCTGGTTGGAGCCGGTGAGCTGGTTGAAGAGGGTCGTCTTGCCGCAGTTCTGGTTGCCCGCCAGTGCAAAGGTAAGGGTCGTGCCGTCGGGCAGAGGGTTCTCGCCCTTTTTGGTGTGGTAGCGTCCGCCTTCGCCGAGGCCCGGGTGCTCCACCGGCTTTTCACTTTCTGCCTCCGCCTTTTTCGCCGCCGGGGCTTTGGCCAGAGTCACCCCGATGCGGGCGGCATCGTCCAGCCGGAGCGTCAGCTCGTAGCCGTGGATACTCAGCTCCATCGGGTCGCCCATCGGGGCAAATTTGACCAGCGTGACTTTCTCACCGGGGATCAGCCCCATATCCAGAAAATGCTGCCGCAGAGCGCCTTCGCCGCCCACGGTCCCGACCACGGCGGTCTCGCCGATGTTCAAATCTTTCAACGTCATATGGAATGCTCCTCTCGAGCGCGTTTGTTTGTTAGTTTGCATTAACAATAGTAATATAGGCTAACTTTCCGGCGTTGTCAAGAGAAACGGGGCTGTTCTGAACTACTCTCTGAAAAAATAATGTCGCCTTCCTCGAATATCAGAAAAAGTGCAAAAAATAAGAGCCTGTACCCGGGAAGCTCCCGCCGTACAGGCTCTTATCGTTTTTTATTCAGTTCGCGGTGTGGTAGCCGTCAGGGTTCTTCTTCTGCCAGTTCCAGCTGTCGGCGCACATCTCCTCGATGCCGTACTCAGCCACCCAGCCCAGCTCGTTCTTGGCCTTGGTGGGGTCGGCGTAGCACTCTGCGATGTCGCCGGGGCGGCGGGCGTCGATGACGTAGGGGATGGCCTTGCCGCAGGCCTTTTCGAATGCGTGGATGACGTCCAGCACGCTGTAGCCCTTGCCGGTGCCGAGGTTGCAGATGAAGAGGCCGCAGTTCGTCTCCAGCTTCTTGATGGCACAGACATGGCCGCGGGCGAGGTCAACGACATGGATGTAGTCGCGGACGCCGGTGCCGTCGGGGGTGGGGTAGTCGTTGCCGAAGACATGGACCTTCTCCAGCTTGCCGACGGCCACCTTGGCGATGTAGGGCATGAGGTTGTTGGGGATGCCGTTGGGGTCCTCGCCGATGAGGCCGGACTTGTGGGCACCGATGGGGTTGAAGTAGCGCAGCAGAGCCACGTTCAGAGTGGGGTCGGCCTTGCAGACATCGGTGAGGATGCGCTCAGTCATCGCCTTGGTGGTGCCGTAGGGGTTGGTGGTGGCGCCGACCGGGAAGTCCTCGGTGATGGGCACGCTGGCGGGGTCGCCGTAGACGGTGGCAGAAGAGCTGAACACGAAGTTGTGGCAGTTGTGCCGACGCATCACATCCAGAATGACCAGCGTGCAGTTGAGGTTGTTGTAGTAGTATTCGATGGGCTTGGAGACGCTCTCGCCCACAGCCTTATAGGCTGCGAACTGGATGACGGCCGTGATGTCGGGGCACTCGGCGAAGATCTTCTCCACATCCTCGTGCTTGGTCATGTCGGCCTGATAGAAGCGGAAATCCTTGCCGGTGATCTGCTTGACCCGGTCGAGGACCACGGGGGATGCGTTATAGTAATTGTCCGCCACAACGACATCGTAGCCTGCATTCAGAAGCTCGATGCAGGTGTGGCTGCCGATGTAGCCTGCGCCGCCGGAAACCAAAATAGCCATGTCCTATACCTCTTTTATCACAAATGTTGCTCTGCGCGGGGCCTCTGCGTCCCGTCTGCCTAAAGGATACCGCTTTTTGCGCCGAGAATCAAGTACCGGCTCTTTTATGAAGATGTATTCTTGTTGCATCTTTTTCTCTCGTCTGATGAACTGCAACGATTTTTGCCCCGAGCCGCATGGAGAGGAGACGCAAAAAAACAGCAAAAGGCAGTTCCATAAAAGGAGCTGCCCTTTGCTGCGGCTGATATTTGCTTAGAGACGGCCGCACTGACGGCCGGTGAAGAAGCGGAGGGTGGTGTTGACGCGGAAGACCTTGCCCGCCCGCAGCACCGTGGAGGGGAACTCCGGGTG